>JBCCQC010000337.1:0-5563 GCA_039024535.1 Chloroflexota bacterium | reverse complement strand
TCCACCACCGGGCCTGCCCTATGGTGGAGCAAACTGGCTGCTCTGCTGTGGCTGCTGACCGGGGAGATTTGGCGGGGGCGCGAATTGCCCACCCTGCTGCCCCGGTATCCCCGGTGGTGGCGCGAATTGCCCGCCCTGCTGTGGCTGCTGACCAAATCCCGGTGGTGGTGGCGGCGCGAACTGGTTCCCCTGCTGTGGGTAGCCCCCCTGCTGCCCGTACCCGGCCTGCTGTGCGCCGAACCCCGGCTGGCCGTAGGGATTGCCGTACTGTGGCTGCTGGCCGTAGCCCCCGAACTGCTGCTGATACCGCTGCATCACCTGCTGGCGCTGCGAGGCCATTAACCAGCGGATTTGCTGGCGGGTGAGTGGGCCGCGCAGGTAGCTCATAGCCCAGCGCGTGTGCATGAGGATAGGGCCGCCGTCGTTGTGGACGTTGTGCATGAGGAAAGTGCGCGGTTCCATATCCGCGATAAGTTCTTCCACCTGGTCAAGATTCAGGTTGTCGTCGGCAGTTGCCAGCGATTCAAGGCCGCTCATGACTTTCTTGCGGTCGTTAGGCGTTTGCAGCCGCCCGATGAACCACGTCCCCGCGTTGGAAAGGCCCGTGTAGTCAAGGTCACCGGGGTTCTGTGTGGCGAGGATCAGCCCGATGCCGAACGCACGTGCCTGCTTGAGCAGCCGCAGCATGGGTTCTTTGGTGGGCGGGTTCTTCGGGTAGGGTGGGAAGTAGCCGAACATCTCATCAATGTAGAGAATGGCCCGCAGGCTGCTGGTACCACTCTGTAAACGCATCCAGCTTAACAGGTTTTCCAGCAGCAGCGTGATAATAAACATGCGTTCCTGCTGGCTGAGGTGCGCGATATAGAAAATCGAGACGTGTGGGCGTCCGTTGGGCTGGTAGAGCAGGTTCTGGATGTCCAGCGGTTCACCGCGAATCCATGACTGGAACGACGGTGCCGCGATGATGTTGTTCATCTCCATTGCCAGCTTATAGCGCTTTTTCTCGCTGATGTACTGGTCAATGGCAAACACGCCAAGTTTCTCGAAGGGTGGCTGCTGCACCTGCGTGATGAGCGTTTCCAGCGTCATGTCGATGCCCTGACGCCAGTTATACTCGAAGATGTTCGCCATCAGCACATGTTCGGGGTCTTCGGTGGGTTTCGCGTTGCGCCCGATGAGCGACAGCAGCGCCGTCACCACGCCGTTGATCTTCTCGCGGTTGCCTTCTTCGTTGAGGTGGAAGCCGCCCTGTGGCGCACGCAGCGACGCCAGAATACTGATCGGCAGACCGGCGTCACTGCCGGGGGTGTAGATGCTGTACTGTGCAGAAAGCTGCATCCACTTCAGGCGGTCTGGCACGATACCCCAGCTTTGCAGGCCGTCGCGCCAGCGTTGCGCTACATCTGCCGAGTATTGATCCGGGTTCAGTCCGGCGCGGCGGGCGTCGTCTTCGTTGATCCACGGGCGGAAGTCGGTCGGTTGCAGTTCCGGGAAGTTGAGCATCAGGTTGGTGATGTCACCTTTGGGGTCAATGATGATGCTCGGAATGCCGTCCAGAACGGATTCTTCCAGCAGGTCGATGCACAGGCCGGTTTTACCACTGCCGGTCATGCCGACCACAACCGCGTGGGTCGTCAGGTCACGGGAATCGTAGTAAACGACTTCTTCGGTCAGGCGCTTGTTGCCGGGGTCGTAACGCTTACCGAGGTAGAACGTCGTGGGTGCTTCAATAAATGGCATAGGGATAACTCCAGATAGAAGGGCTTTCCGGGTGGTTTTGCGTTTATTGTAGCACAATTGGTCTATGTGCGGCAGTTAGAGAAAAAACGAGGAAAACAGGGGAACCGCAGGGGCTTGAATAGTCAAGCCCCACTGAGGTGGCGGGTGGGTTAGTCTTCGACTTCTACGCGGGACTTGTAGAAGGCGATGTAACCCTTGATGCGGTCGGCGGCGGGTTTGGCCTCCGGGTAGTACCATGCCGCGTCGCGGAGCGTTTCACCGTCTACGTTCACGTCGTAGTAAGATGCAGTACCCTTCCACGGGCAGACGGTCTTGAGGTCGCGGGCGCTGTCCGTCAGGAATTCCATGTTTACTTCTTCCGGTGCGAAGTAGTAGTTACCCTCTACGATAACCGGCTCTGCGCTTTCTGCCAGCACCGTGCCGTTAAAGCTGATCTTTGCCATAGTCTGTCTCCAGTCCAGTTGCTCAATGTAGTAATTAGATGACAGAACGGATGGCAATCTTACGCTGGCGCGTCTGGCTGGATGAGCACTTTGCCTGCCGTCATGTTGTCGAGGTAGGCGGTAATGGCCTCTACCGCATCATCCAGCGGGTAACGGGCGTGAATTTCCGACGCTGTAAGCGCGTTGCCGTTCATGATGCGCCGCCCGTCGAGGAACAGCCGCAGCAGCGACCCTGCATTGAGTTGTTTATTCGGCGCAGCCAGCCAGAAGCCCTCCACACGCACATCCCGGAAAATCAAATCTGCTGGATTGATGGGAGAAGCCGCCTCTGACAGTGCGCCATAGACCATTGCCACAGAGCCAGACGGCATCTGCGTCAGCACGCGCCCGGTGAGTTCCCCGGCCACGGCATCAAACAGCATGGTCGCCCGGAGTATCTTCGAAAGGCCGTGAAGCTGTTCGTCGAAGTCATCGTCGCTGCTGTTGAGCACATGCTCACCGCCGAGGTCGCGGAGCAGTTTGACCTGTTCGTCGCGGCGCACCACATGGATGATCGGGAAATTGCGCTGAATACCAATGCGCAGCATCATGCGTCCAAGCTGGCTGGCCGCTGCTGTGCTGACGGCGGCTTTTGCGCCGCGCTGTTTCGCAATCTGCACCAGCGCCACCGCTGTGAGCGGGTTCACAAAGGCGGTCGCGGCCTGCTCCATTGAGAGGTTTGCACCAACGGGGAAACACTGCGTGCCGTCCGTCACCATGTATTCGGCCCATGTGCCATCGCCGGATGTGCGCGAGGTACACGCCACGCGCTTGCCCACACCCAGATAGGGCAGCACACCGCCGCCCGTGGCAATGATCTCGCCAGCGCCCTCAAAACCGGGCACGGCGGGCAGCTCTTTCCTGAAGCCGTACTTCCCCTGTATAAACATCGCGTCCGAGGGGTTGATGGGGGCGGCGGCCATCTTCAGCAGCACCTGCCCCCGCTTGAGTTCTGGTAGCGGGCGTTCTTCCACGGTGATGTTGCTGGCCCAATCTTCGGTGTAGTCGTGCAGGACAACGGCTTTTGTCGTTTTCGGGATCAATCTTCGTACTCCGGGGTATAGTCGTCATAGTAAACAGGTTCCGGGTCAACTTCCCGGACGATGGGCTGACGGCGGGCGCGGCGGCTTGCCAGCATTGCGTCTTCAATCAGCGGCTTGAGCAGGCTGCGATACCCGGCGTAGGATAGCAGCGCAATTGAGATCACCGCCCACAGCCACGCCCACAGCGCCACGGACGTGTGCGGCACAATCTCCAGTGTGAAGGCAGCGGCGTCGTTCAGCACACGTCCTTCATCGGTGCGGGCTTCCAGGTTGCGCGTGAGAAAAAACAGATCCAGCACGGCATTCAGCGCGGTGATAATCGCCAGCACATTGAGCATAAACACGACGAGATAGCGGCTGGCAAACAGGCCAATCAACGTGAGCGCACCGGCAAACGCCAGCCCCACCGTCAGCGCGATCTGGCTCGTCTGGCCGAACAACAGCGATAGTGCCGCCAGCCCGATTGCCAGCACCACAGCGATAATACGCGGGTAGGGCACCCGGTTCGTGATGAAGAACAGCCCCGCCCCAAACAATGCTGCACTCAGGTAGCCAGCCGGGAGAATGATAGCGCGGCTGCCTCCGCGTGTGGTAGCGAGTCCGGCACCGTTCGCCATCACCTCGAAGCGCACGAACTCCCCGCCGGAGAGAATCGCCGCCAGCCCGTGCCCGGACTCATGCACAAAGGTAACGAACAGCCGGAACGGGTATAGCACGACGTTCAACTGCGGGATATTCCAGACGATGAACACAATGACAAGCGCAATCAGTGACATGCCGAGCGCGCGGCGGCGGAAAAGCTGCCAGTCTACAAACATACAGGTCTGTGCCTCTGGTACAATAACCGGCCTGATTATAGCGAATGAGTTAGAGGATTCGAATTTGTCTGACGATTTACTCCGGTTCGGGACGGTGGGTTCCCCGCAGACGACACCCGGCACCGGCACCCCTGCCGCCATTGCCCACAGCCGCGAACTGGGCCTGGATCACCTTGAAATTGCATGGACGCGCAGCGTGCGCGTGAGTGACGAAACCTGTGCGGAGATCAAAGCCACGGCAGAGGCGCACAACATCAGCCTGAGCGTACACGCGCCGTATTTTATCAACCTGAACAGCCAGGACGCCGAGAAAATGCGTAAGAGCGACGAGCGTTTACTGGCGGCGGCACGCGCCGGGTATAAGTGCGGCGCACGGGATATTGTGTTTCATCCAGGGAGCTACCACAAGCAGCCGCCGGAGGAAGTCTACCCTGTGGTGCGTGACCAGCTTCACTCTATTGTGGAGACGTTACAGGGCGAAGGTGTGGACGTAACGCTGCGCCCGGAGACAATGGGTAAGCAGGCCGTGTTCGGGACGCTGGAGGAAAACCTGCGCCTGAGCGTGGATGTGCCGGGGGTGCTGCCTTGCGTGGACTGGGCGCACCTGTATGCCCGGACGGGCAACGGCGGGTTCAACAGCCGCGATGCGTTTGACCGGGCACTGGATACAATGGGCGAGATGCTCGGCGCAGAGGGTATGGGGCGTGTTCACTTCCATATGAGCGGGATTGCATACACGAAGAAGGGCGAAAAAGCGCACATTCCGCTGTTCACCTGCGAGCAGCACTATGTTGATCTGTTCCAGGCGTTTGTAGATTACGACGTGGCCGGAACCATTGGCATTGAAGCGCCCTCACCGTTCCACACAGCGGACGCGCTCACGTTGCAGGGGATTTACCGTTACCTGCGCGACGAAGCGGAGGGCAAAGCGCAGCCCAAACGTCACGCGAAGGATGGGCAGGCGTAGGGTGTTGTTGGCTGTTGGCTTTTAGCTGATGAAAAACATTTGTGGGCAGTATCACTGTCCACTCTTTACTACTCCGATTGTTTGCGGTCTTTTGCCTTTTGATTGAAATGTGCCGCTTCCTGAAGCGCTCCCCAGAATGTGCTATGTAGGTTTCCAGACAGCTCACTGAGTCTGAAAGGTTTATCAAAGAGTGGTTTTTCCTCCTCACTTTCAGAGACTGATTTCCATTCCATCAAACCAGGGCTTCGTAAAATTGACTCACATCTCTCCACAAATTTCAGGAATTCGAATTCATCAGATACTTCAACGAAAAACTTCAGCGCACTGTAGCCCTTGTGAGAGGTAACTGTTTTCCTCCAGAGTATGAATCCATGATCGGCAGCGATGTCATATAGTCGCACGATGTCCTCGAAGTCATTATCATCAATGATCCAGACGCATGTATATTGCATTTACGCCTCCACTCACACTACTTAGATTTTATGTGGCTTCAACTGCCACGGCAGACCCGCC
>JBCCQC010000336.1:0-5570 GCA_039024535.1 Chloroflexota bacterium | reverse complement strand
TGAGCGGGTTCACTGCGTTTACACTTACGCTGTAGATTTCAAATACGTCGTTAATGGTCTGGTCACCAATATAAACGGCCCGGCTGCCGTCCAGCATGAACTGCGCGGCCAATATCTCCCCACCACTGACGGGGGGAATATTCAATGGCGTGGTGGCGACCTGGCACCCCACGAGCGATACAGCATATGCTTCAGTTACACTCGCGCTAACCTGTCTCGCCAGATAGATCACCGTGCGGCTGTCCGCGCTGATGGTTAATATCTGATCGGCGACAGAACCACCGGCCACCACCGGGCCATTCAACTTCTGCACGGCGCGATTATTGAGGTTCACGCTGTACAGCTCGCTTACCTCGTCTGTTTCCTGATCCGCTATGTAAACGACGGTGCTGCTATCCGGGCTGATACTATAACTGGATACATCCCCGCCATTGATCAGTGTCGGGTTCAGTCTGGTCGGGAAGCCCCCGCCAATCGGCACACTGTACAGGTCTTTCACCTCATCCGTGTCCTGGTCTGCCTGGTAGATCACCCACTGGCTATCCGCGCTGATCTCGAAACTACTCGCATGGCCCCCGCTGACGAGTGGCCCATTCAGTTTGACGGGAGTGCCCCCGCCGATGGGCACACTGTATAGCTCAATGACCCCACTGGCGTCCTTGTCTGCGGTGTATACGACAGTTGTGTTATCTGCACTGATGGTGTGCCTCCGTACATCCCCGCCTCTGAGGAGTGGCCCATTCAGCTTGACGGGAGTGCCCCCGCCGATGGGTACACTGTATAGCTCGGCATCCGTGGCTATGTCCTGATTCGCCCTGTAAACTACCCGGCTGCTATCCGCGCTGATCTGAAAGTTAAATACATCGGCCAGGTTGACGAGTGTACCGTTGAGTTTCACTGGCGTGCCCCCGCCAATGGGTACACTGTACAGTTCGTCTGCACCATCTGTGTCCTGGTCGGCTATGTAGATGACTGTACTGCTGTCTGCGCTGACCTGTGGTGCGCTCACAAAATCGTTGTTTACGTTACCGCCGTTGACGAGTGTGCCGTTGAGCTTCACTGGTGTGCCCCCGCCAATGGGTACACTGTACAACTCGTTCGTTCCGTCCGTGTCCTGGTCTGCTACGTAGATGACCCGGCTGCTGTCCGGGCTGATGACGAAGGTGCCGTCAACATTACCGCCGTTGGCGAGTGTGCCGTTAAGCTTCACTGGTGTTCCACCGCCAATGGGCACACTGTACAACTCAACGACGTTATCGGTGTCCTGGTCGGCTATATAGATGACATGGCTGCTGTCCGGGCTGATCTGAACACGGAAGTCAACGTCACCACCGTTGACGAGCGTGCCGTTGAGTTTCACTGGCGTGCCCCCGCCAACGGGTACACTATACAACTCATTTACCTCATCCGTGTCCTGGTCGGCAACGTAGACAACAGTTGCCCTGTCCGGGCTGATCAAGACGCGGACGAGATTCCCCCCGCTGACATACTGGCCGTTCAACTTCACGTTGTTGGACTGGGCGTTTGTGGTGCTGGCCCCGGCAAACAGTAACAACACAGCAATGAATACCGTAACAGAGCGCGTGATGGCGTGGTTCATGTGAATCATTCTCCTGTGAGTATGCTTACAGGTTCAGTTGATTGTCTGGCCGAGGCGCTGGTTGACTGCGTTAGCGTCGTTGGCGTTGATTGTGCCGTTGCAGTCCACATCGGCGTTGGCGCTGGCGTTGGTGATGGGCGAGTTAATGCGGTTGACGACGAAGACGCCATCGGCAGGGGTGATAACGCTATCTGTGTTAACGTCGTAGACGCTGAGTGGGTTGGTGGCATTGACGCGCACGCTGTAGAGTTCGAACAGGCCAGCGGTATCCTGGTCGGCCGCGTACACCACCCGGCTGCCATCCGGCGTGAGTAGCACGACAACCACGTTCCCACCGCTGACGAGCGTACCATTGAGCGGAGCTATGGCAACCTGGCACCCTGCCAGCGACATCGCGTAGGCCTCTGATGTGCCTGCTGTGGTCTGAACCGCCCGGTAGGCTACTGTGCGGCTATCCGCGCTGATGTCCAGTCTCAAATTGTTTACAGAACCACCGCTCACCACCGGGCCGTTGAGTTTCCGTGTGGGGCCACCACCGACGGGTACACTGTATGTCTCATTAACAAACACAGTGTCCTGTTGTGCTACATAAACGACCTTGTTGCTGTCCGGTGTGATCTCGTAAAAGGTTACACTCCCTCCGCTGGCCAGTGGTGAATTCAGTTTGACCACGTTGCCACCGCCAATCGGCACGCTGTAGAGTTCCAATATGGTATCGGTGTCCTGTTCAGCCAGGTAGACCACTGTCTGGTTGTCCGCACTGATCTCGAAATTGCGCAGGCCTCCCCCGCTGACGATTGGCCCATTGAGTTTGACGAAGGCACCGCCGCCAATGGGCACACTGTACAACTCAACGACGTTATCGGTGTCCCGGTCGGCCTCGTAAACAACCCTTTTGCTGTCGGCACTTATTCTAAATATCGACGTCGCTCCCTTGTTGATAAGGGGCCCATTGAGTTTGACGAAGGCACCGCCGCCAATGGGTACACTGTACAAATCCGGGCCATTATTGTCCTGCGTCGCACGGTAAACGACCCTTTTGCTGTCCGGGCTGATCTCAAATGCGAGCACCCGGCCCAGAAGGCGTAGTGTGCCGTTGAGTTTCACTGGCGTGCCGCCGCTAATCGGTACACTGTACAACTCTTCCGTTCCATCTGTCTCCTGGTCAGCAGAGTAGATCACAGTAGTGCTATCCGGGCTGACCTGTGGGGTGATCCCGGTAACCTTATTTATATTACCTCCACTGACGAGTGTGCTATTGAGCTTGATCGGAGTACCCCCGCCAATGGGCACACTGTACAACTCTTCCGTTCCATCCGTGTCCTGGTCTGCTATGTAGATGACCCGGCTGCTGTCCGGGCTGATGATGGCAGCGGAAACAGTGCCGCCGCTGACGAGCGTGCCGTTGAGTTTGACCGGCGTGCCACCGGCAACAGGCACACTGTACAACTCAAGGACGTTATTGGTGTCTTGGTCGGCAGTGTAGACTACCCGATTACTATCCGGGCTGAGTAAGATACTGGTCATGTTAGTAGTGCTCAAAAATGAGCCGTTCAACTTCACGTTGCTGGACTGGGCATTTGTGGTGCTGGCCCCGGTAAACAGAAGCAGCCCGATAATGATGATGGTGAAAATGCAAACGATGGGATAACGCATGGAAGCCATAACCTCTCATAATGATTGTTCTGTGTGACCTGTGAGCGCACCCAGCGCCCCGGCACAAACATTACGATCAGTGTAGTGGAGGCATACACGCGAGGTTGTGACGGATATTTGACGATTCTGTGACGGGTTCCAGCGAGGGACGCTGTGGGGACGGCCAGTGAAATGTGGGAAATCAAAGCTGCGTGTGATACGCTAACGGCATCACACTGGTGATAAAGGAAGTGGGTAAGGCTAAAGCTGCCAACCTTACGGCCCTACCCACTACTCCTATTTACATGTGTCTGTGCTGTGCTCGGCAGGGCTTAATAGAAGCGTCTGTTAGATTGCAATCGTGTGGATCAGTGACTTCATGCCACGATTGCCCGTTATGCGCAGCGATGCACCGCCCCACACCCTCTGCACACTGTCCGACGCAGATTGTCGCATATCTTATTCACAACGCAAAAAACATGAGCGACGGTTACCCGCCGCCCGTGGGGTTATTGCGTCACGTCGATGACGATCTTCTGTACACCCTCGGCGTACTTGAGGTTGATGTCCAGTGCATCCGGCACACCTTCCAGCGGGAAGTGATGGCTCACCATGTTGTCCAGATCAACATGGCCGTTTTCTGCCAGCTTGATGGCACGCGGATAGACGTTTTTCATACGCCGGGACATCATCATCGTCAGGCCTTTGCGCCGTGCCAGTGAGTGTGTCAGTGTGAGGGTGTCGTCACCGGGGATGCCGACCAGCACCAGCCGCCCACCCAGCCGCAGGGTATCCGCCGCCATGTTCACGGACTGGTCGGCCCATGCTGCCTCTATTGCCACATCCACGCCGCGCCCGCCAGTAGCCTGCCGCACCAGTTCGCCGGGGTCGCCGTCGTCCAGCGTCCAGCCGTAATTGGCACCCCACTCGCAGGCTTTCTGTACCCGCCACGGATGCTTATCGAACACGTAGATGTTCCCTGCCGTGTGCAGCCGCACCAGCCGTGCAATCAGCAGGCCCACCGGCCCACAGCCAAAAATGCTCACGTCGTCCGTGACGGTAAGTTTGCTCAGGTCTACCGCGTGGATAGCTACCCCCAGCGTTTCCAGCAGGGCGGCCCCGGCATCACTGATGCTATCCGGGATAGGGAAGCAGTTGCGGGCTGGCACTTTCATACGATCCTGAAGGGCACCATCGTGCGGGTACAGCCCGAAGAACGTCAGGTTGAGGCACAGGTTAGGGTCGCCGCGTTCGCACATCTCGCAGTACCAGCAGGGTGTGGCCGGGTCAATTGCAACGCGGGTACCTGCTGTTAGCGGGTTGCCCTCGCCATCGCGGGCATCCTCCCCCACTTCGACCACTGTGCCGCCGAACTCGTGGCCGAGGATTAACGGAGATTCCACGCCAGTGTTGCCGATGCGCCCATCTTCGAACGTGTGCAGGTCGCTGCCGCACACCCCCACTGCCCCGATTGTCACGATGACTTCTCCAGTGCCGGGTGATGATGGTTCTGCAATTTCATCCATGCGGATGTCCTTCGGGCCGTATAAACGTGCTGCTCTCATAAAATCGCCTTTTTCTCATATTTAGTGGTTCAATTTGCGTGTATTTTACCCGGTTGGCATGGGATGTGGCAATTTACGTGTGGAACGCGACGATGTGGTAACAGAAAGTTGAATTACACGCCGTTTTAGACGACAATGGTCTATATAGACTTTTAAGGAGACACAACGTCATGCGTTTTGGACCAACAGAATTGTTTATTATCCTGCTGATTGTGCTGGTGCTATTTGGCGGTGGCCGCATTGCCCGCCTGGGTAACGAAATGGGCGAAGCTGTGAGCAGCTTCCGTAAGGGGTTGCGCAGTGGCAAAGATGCCGAAGAAAATGAGGGCGAAGACAAGGAAGACGTGAAGGCCAGCGAGAACGGTAAAGAGCCGGTTTAGTTTCTCTCATTTTTCTCAAATTAATGGGGTGCGGTTCGCTGTACCCCCTGTATATACACACGCTACCGTCCCTTCGGTTGCGCTGCCAGATGTGCTTCTCACTGCCTGTGTATACTTCCCTTATCATTCCCTCATCTCTAGTTTAATTTGACTACATTTTTATAGTTTAAATTAGCCACCAGAATTGCATAACGTTGCATTCGTTTAACCTATCTCTAACATCAGGAGTCTATTACACAGATGGAAAGTTTTGAGAACTTTTACGCCTATACTCCGATGGAGTATTTCATGGTGGCCCACACACTGACGCTGGGCTTCGCTGTTATGCTTGCAGCCCTGATTTACTTCGTCCTCACCATCCGCACCGTTGCCCCACGCTTCCGCATCAGC
>JBCCQC010000335.1:0-5576 GCA_039024535.1 Chloroflexota bacterium | reverse complement strand
GGCAGCAGTGGTACAGGTCGCGCCGGGGGATTCACGGGCATCGTGATTAGAAATCCATGTCACTAAAACTAGAAGTTATAAAAAAATCTCTGGTGGAAAAGGGATTTTTGACCAGACGGAATAACGTGATGGCGCTGGTTACTCTTCCGCAAGCAGAATATGATCGGGTTGTGCTTCACCTACTTGCATCGGGTGAGAAGAATTCTGTTCATAGTGGCTGTTCATGGTTTGCATTACGGCCCAATCGTGCTCTTTATCCACAGATACTGGATGGTGCGATAAGCATCTTTAATCCGTCAGACTGTCGGGATGGAGTCGTTGCTCTGCTTCAGGTGAAGTCCCCGGATCAAGTAGCAGCCGACCTTCACGCGGCCATCGATATAAATGCGACTGACCGACATAATTCAGCCATTATTTCCATGTACTACTGGTTGGGCTTTTTGCCAGGACAATTAACGCGCAATAATGCGTGGCCAGGCTACGTGGTTGAAGTCTATCTATATAATCTGAGAAACTCAGGTCTCGTTACACCTGTTATTGCTACACAGCCACTAACGCCATCAGGTGACATGGAAAATGCAAAAGTGGTATCCCGGCGAATTATCGAAACTATGCTGAACCTGTTTGAAAGCAACAATGAAAACGACACGGCTCGTGGCATTATTGGTTCGTTAGCACCCGTTGAGGGACGATATCCAGAGGACTTACTTCCTCGGATCAGGAGGATGTACGAGCTTGCTAAACAATCCAATGACGAATACGTCCGCCATCGGGTCAGTCAATACAGTGTGTAGGGATTATTCGGTTTGAGCGGCAGCAGTGGTACAGGTCGCGCCGGGGGATTCACGGGCATCGTAGCAAGTCGCAACATGAACAGAAGGATGGATCGCATTACAACACAGGCGAATATGAAAGCCGTAGCCCGGTGGGGTGCCGTGTCAGTCGCGCTGGCGGCGGCGGCTGTGGCGCTGTATTTCATCGTCGGCACACCCCGCGTCAATTACACGCACCCGCAAACCGGCGCTACCGTCAACTATGCCATAGGACACGCCCCGCTCATTGGCCCGGCGGGTTCCGGGCGCTGCTTTGACGTGATCTGGCGCACGTCCGGCATTCAGGTCATTTTACTGGATGATGACCCGCAGGTAGGCGAAAACGCTGTCGAAATTTGCGGGAAATCCAGCGAGTATCGCCCGGAACTGCGCGTCACCTTCACGGACGACACCCGCGAGACATTCAGCCTGCCACAGCAGCATTATGCGCTCAGTGTGGCGCTGGCGTGGCTGGCTGCCGGGAGCATGGGGTTTGCACTCGCTGCGATTTATGCGCTTAACCGGTGGGGGGCGCTTGTGGTGGCATGGGCTGGCGTGATCGCTGTGGGTGGTGTGCTGGCCGTGGATTACGCCGCACTGCGTGATCTGCCGGAGGGGGCACGCCTGGGTTTTAATCTGGGGATGGTACTGCTGCTGGCGCATGGGCTGGTGGCTGCCCGCCGTGACCTGTGGCCGGAGGACGCCGGTAACACGCTGTGGCTACTGATGCTGGTGCTGTCACCGATTCCGCTGTTGTATTCCGTCGCATACGGGTTGACGGCATCGCAGGTGCCGTATCTGGTGCAGGTGGGGCGGGTATCGGCTGTGGCGCTTTATGTGACGCTGGCGGCGCTGGCGCTGCTGGCCCTGCGCGGGGAGCCGTCGCAGCACCGGGCGCGGCTGTTAAACGGGCTGGTGACTGTGTTCGGTATCGGGTTCAGTTTGCTGCTGCTGGAAGGTGGCCTGCGCGTTGTGATGTCTGCTGCGCAACCCACCGATATTGAAGCGGATACAGCGTTCGCGGTGCCGCTGGCGGACGACGAAAACTCGATGAGTGGCAGTTTTGAGTGGTACAACAGGTATCCGTCGAATCCGCGTGGCTACTTTGAGGATGGCAACCGCGTTTATTACCGCACAAACGCAGATGGCTACCGTGACGGCGCATTTTCTGTAGAGCGAGAGCAGGACGTAGCGCGAGTGGCGCTGATTGGCGACTCGTTTGCGATGGGGCTGGGCGTCCACGCAGAAGACCGCATAGACGTGATTATTGAACAAACCCTGCGCGATGAGTTTGACTGCGCGGTAGAGGTGTATAACTTCGGGATTGCCGGGTACAACACGGATACTTATGCCCGTGTGATGGCCGAGGCCGTGGTGGACTATGACCCGGATGTGGTGCTGTTGTGGTACTTCCTCAACGACATCGGCATGGATAAATCGCGCTATTTTGAGGAAGCGCTTGACCAGCGCAACCCGTACTACCCGCTGTCACGCTCGTTTTCCGTCACGGCGCGGCTGGCTTCGCAGCGGTTGCAGCAGTTTGCCCGTTCCGAACTGGGGACGTACCGTTTTCTGCGTAACTACGCCGATGATGAGCGCTGGAGCGAAAGCGCGGCGCATTTACAGCAGGTGGCCGATGTTGCTACCGAACACGACATGATCCCCGGCCTGTTTGTGCATCCGGTGTTGTTCCGGCTGCGCAACTACCCCTACACGCCGATTCATCAGCAGGTGATAGCCGCCGCTGATGACATGGGCTACTTTACGGCAGACCTGCACGCGCCGCTGGCTGATGAAGCCTACCCGCAACTGTGGGTACACCCGACGGACAGCCACAGCAATGAGATTGCCAACCGCATCACCGGGGCGTATGCCGCCGCTCAATTGGCCCCGCAGCTACCCGGCTGCGCGGGGTAGCCGGCCCATACCCGGTGTTGTTTGCAGCACCGGGTACCTTCTCATGATGCATCATTCCTATAACAAACAGAAACGGTACATTAACATTTTAGAATTGTAAAAGTCCTGTAAAAGTAATTGCTTGACATTTACCCCGGTTCTGGCATATACAGTAGTAGGATTAAGTTCACTTTTGCACAATGTAACCCACACGGGCGTTGTGCAAACCTGTGCATGGCACACACCCAAACTAAATTTCTTTCCTGAACACCGCGCCTGTCCCACGCGGTTATAAACACGACAACACAAAACAGATCAACAGGAGAATCATCATGGTTGCAAGTCTTCAAATTCCCAAGAAGGTGTGGATTGAGTTGCATCAGAGTGACTACGACACCCCCACCTCTTGCGATGTACTGGTACAGATGGAAGACGACACCATATACACCGCGCACTTTGTTACGCTGGCCTACCTGCGCCGCCAGATGGAACTGAGCTTTGCGATGAGCCAGCAGATGGAGTATACGCCGTCTGTGCGCTATGCTGCGCTGGAAACGCCGCACCTGCTGGTAGACGAAATTGACCGCGACGTGATCGAAGACACACTGGATAACCTCATTGCGCTGGACGTTTTCGAGGGTCTGTTCACGCAAGTGACGGAGAGTGCTGCTGACGAGGAAGACGAGGAGCCGCGAACTACCATGCGCACAGGCGCGCGGGCCACCCAGGAAGTGGCCGCAGTGGTTCTATCGGATGTCCTTGTCGTCGAAGCGGACGACTAGCTCTCGTTCATTTGCATAAACAGATCGTTGAGGAATAATGCCAGAAGAGAAGTACGAAGACAGTCAACTTTACCGCATCCGGCATTCGCTGGCGCACATTATGGCCCAGGCCATGCAGGAGCGGTTCCCGGAAGCACAACTTGCCATAGGCCCACCCATTGAGGACGGGTTTTACTACGATTTCAACCTGCCGCGCCCCATCACCGACGAGGACGTGAAGTGGGTGGAAAAGCGGATGCGCAAGATTGCCAGCCAGCAGCATGAATTCGTTTACAACGAGGTCACGCCGGACGAAGCGCGAGAGATCTTCAAAGACCAGCCGTACAAGCTGGAATTAATCGAAGATCTGGTAGCGGGGCGTGTGGACGATAACGGCAACGAACTGGCTGCCCCGGCAGAAAAAATCACGACCTACACGCAGGACACGTTCACTGACCTGTGCCGTGGGCCGCATGTTGCCAGTACGAAAGACATTCACCCGAAGTCGTTCAGCATTACCTACAAGCCGGTAGCCGGTGCTTACTGGCGCGGCAATGCGGAAAATGACCAGCTTACGCGCATTTATGGCACGGCATGGGAAACGCCCGATGACCTGAAGGCGTACCTGCGCCTGCTGGAAGAAGCGAAAAAGCGTGACCATCGCGTGGTAGGTGAGAAGCAGAAGCTCTTCACGATTGACCAGATGGTGGGCAAGGGTTTGATCCTGTGGAAGCCCAATGGCGCTGTTCTGCGTGATACGCTGGAGCGCTGGCTACGTGAAGTACAGATAGCTGGCGGCTATGATCCTGTCGTGACGCCGCACATCGGCAACATTGACCTGTTCAAGACCAGTGGGCACTACCCCTACTACTCAGACAGTCAGTTTGACCCCATCGGCGTGGACGATGAACAGTATCTACTCAAGCCAATGAACTGCCCGCACCACATCATGATTTATAAGAGCGAGATGCGCTCCTATCGTGACCTGCCGGTGCGCTATGCAGAGTTCGGCACGGTTTATCGTTATGAGCAGTCCGGCGAGTTAAGCGGCTTGACCCGCGTCCGTGGCTTCACCCAGGACGACGCGCATCTGTTCGTGCGCGATGACCAGTTGCTTGATGAGTTCAAGAATGTTGTAACGCTCATTCAATATGTGTTCAACACACTCGGACTTACAGATTTCAAGGCGCGGGTGGGCGCACGTGACCCGAACGGTGACAAGTATGTGGGTGATCCTCAACAATGGCAGCTTGCTACAGAAGCTATCGTGCAGGCATGTGAGGAATTGAAACTCCCTTACAGTATTGAGGAGGGAGAAGCCGCTTTCTATGGGCCGAAGCTGGACTTTGTAGTGCGTGACGTACTCAAGCGTGAGTGGCAGCTTGGCACGGTACAGGTAGACTATAACCTGCCGGAGCGGTTCGACCTGGAGTATACCACCAGCGATAACGACCGTGAACGTCCGGTCATGATTCACCGTGCGCCATTCGGTAGTCTGGAGCGGTTCACGGGCATTCTGATTGAGCACTTCTACGGGGCGTTCCCGGCGTGGCTGGCCCCGGAGCAGGTGGTTATCATTCCGATTACGGACGACCATATGGCATTTGCCGATAGTGTGAAGGCACGGCTGGCAGCGCATGGTGTGCGCGTACAGGTGGACAAAGGTAAGTCGCGGATGGGCGGTAAAATCCGCAACGCCCGCAGCATGAACATTCCTTACATCCTCATTGTGGGCGATGCCGAACGCGATGCTGATAGTGTTTCTGTGCGTTTGCGCACCGATGAAGACCTCGGCGTGATGCCGGTTGCTGACTTTGAGACGATGCTGATGGAAATTATCAACTCGAAGTCACTGGAACTGACGCCAACCCCGACCGAAGCATAATTTCTCCATCTCCAGAGATAAATGAGCGACCTCCCGGTGGGAGGTCGCTTTTTTATTGTCCATCCTCCGGTAAAATAGAGAACAGAATAGACAAGGAAAAATCAATGCTGACGCGATTGAAGGTTTCAGGATTTAAAAATTTAGTTGATGTAGATGTACACTTTGGCCCCTTTACCTGTATTGCCGGGGCAAATGGTGTTGGTAAATCTAACCTGTTTGATG
>JBCCQC010000334.1:0-5579 GCA_039024535.1 Chloroflexota bacterium | reverse complement strand
TTCGTAGAGCGAAAGGCATAAACTTGTAATGAACCCGATTGAAAACGCGCAGCCAGTTTGTCGCCCTCGCGCTTCAGGTCTGCACGGAACTTTTCCAGCGACGTGTTGCGTGCTGGAAGATCAAAAAACAGTGTGCCTGCTATTGCCATCGGGTTCATTACAAGTTTATGCCTTTCGCTCTACGAAATAGGTTTGCCGTTCGCCAATACCCTTCAGATTGATATTCTGACGGGGGGTGAGGATGTAGGTAGCTGGCAGGAGGTTCGCTGTTTCTTCTGAGATGTGGACTTTTCCGTTTTCTCCGGTCGATTCCATACGGCTGGCAACGTTGACCGTATCTCCCCACAGGTCATAGGCAAAGCGCTTCACGCCAATCACCCCGGCGACGACCGGCCCGGAATGCACCCCCACGCGCAGCCCGAAGTTCAGGTTACGGCTGGCGTTGATGTCGTTCATGGCATCCACAATAGCGAGGGCCATATCGACGGCTGCTGTAGCATGGTGTGGATTGGCGACGGGCAGACCACATACGGCCATGTAAGAATCGCCAATGGTTTTGATCTTTTCAAGGCCGTACACTTCGGTCAGTGAATCGAACGTGGAAAAAACTTCGTTTAGCAGTTCCAGCAGGGCTTTGGGTGTGACCTGTGCCGCATAGCGGGTGAACCCGACGAGATCAGAGAATAGCACGGATACCGCCTCGTGTTCATCGGCGATGACCTGTTCTCCGTCTTTGATGCGCTCAGAAACTGGCGCCGGCATAATATTCAACAGCAACTGCTCCGACCGTTGATGTTCTTCCTCGAGGGCCATTTCCAGCTTTCGGCGCTCGGTGATGTGGTGGATGCTGACAGCGGCGTAACTTTCTTCTCGCAGGTTTCGGTCGTCGTGATGTTCAATCGGCTCTACCTGTACATGAAAGTGATGCCCCAGAGTGAAGTCATCGCCGTAGAACTCGAAACCTATCGCATCGTCCACACGGCGCTGCACCACCTCCCACACGCCCTCTAACTGTACAGAGAAGTCTCTGTACACTGTCCCGACGACCTCGTGTAGATAGCGATCTCTGGCGTTGACTACAAAGGCCAGCCCCCACATCTGCACTGTCTGGTTCACACGCATAATGCGCCCATCGCGGTCTACCAGGCAAACAAGCTGAGATATAGCATCGGACGTGGCTTCCCACTCGTGGCGGGCACTTTCGATGGCATCTCGGCTGCGGTTTAACTCGTTTTCCAGCGTGATAATCCGTTTACCGATGTTCAGGTGCGCCCGGATTTCACGGGGGGTGAAGGGCCGCTGGACAAAATTATCTACACCGCTTTCCAGGCCCTCGATCTCGGCCTGTTTACCCTCGCGGGCCGTTACCATGATGAGGTACACGTAATAGTCAGTGATCTCCTCGCGGATCATGCGTGCCAGTTGCAGCCCGTTTATACCTGGCATCATCCAGTCAATGATGGCAAGTTGAATCCCGTGCTTTTTGATAAGCTCGAACCCCTGCATGGCCCCGGTCGCTGTATAAACTACATCTTCAGACTTCGCCGTCAGGGTCAGTTCAAGCATTTCGATGTTTGCTTCACTATCATCAACAATGAGAATATTCATACCGCCCTGTATCTCTCAATTCGGTTACAGATAGAGATTACCTCAGTTCAGCGGGGCTTCAAAAACAAATTAACGATTTATTACATTTGGGGGACTGGAAAACCCGGTCAGGTCAACCGGGTTCGGGTACTGTGTGGTTACTTCATGTGTCGGTCACGGAGTTTTGCTTCGATGTCTTCAAGCGAGAGGTCAAGCTGCGCCATCAGCACCAGCGTGTGATAGAACAGGTCGGCAATCTCGCCAATTTGCTCGTCGCGCTCCTCAGCCAGAGCCGCAATAACGACTTCAGTAGCTTCTTCGCCTACTTTTTGCGCGATTTTGTTGGTGCCTTTGTTGAACAGCGTTACTGTGTAGCTGCCGTCTGGCATGTCCGTGCGGCGCTGATGAATGACCTGCTCCAGTTCGTGCAGCATTGAATCAGACATAGGGTTCTTCCGTTGTAGAAAATTCGCTGGCTGTGCGGAAGAAACACGCTGTTTCCCCGGTGTGGCAGGCCGGGCCAGCCGGTTGCACCCGGAACAGCAACGCATCGCCGTCACAATCCACGCGGAAGTCTACCACACGCTGTACATTCCCGCTGGTTTCTCCCTTGTGCCACAGTTTGCCACGGCTGCGGCTGTAGAATACCGTCTCGCCTGTGTCGAGCGTCTGGCCGAGCGATTCGGCGTTCATCCATGCCATCATCAGCACCTCGTTTGTAGCCGCATCCTGGATAATGGCAGGGGCAAGGCCCTGCGCATTCCAGCGGATACGGTCTAAAAGCTGCGCACGGTTCACGCTACACGTCCAGGTTGCGCACGTTGCGGGCGTGGGACTGGATGAATTTGCGCCGTGGCGGAACGGAGGCGCCCATGAGCATGTCAAAAATGCGGTCGGCTTCTGCTGCATCCTCTATCGTCACCTGGAGCAGTGTACGGGCTTCTGGATCCATTGTGGTTTCCCAGAGCTGGATGGCGTTCATCTCACCCAGGCCCTTATACCGCTGAACTTTGGTGCGATCCGGGTTTTTGAACTGCTTCAGGTATTTATCCAGCAATTGCTGTTCGTTCAGGCCAGCTTCGTTGAATACATATTGCGATTGTTTGCCGGCAGAAAGCTGGAAGATAGGTGGCTGTGCGATGTACAGGTGTCCCTCCGTGATGAGTGGGAGCATGTGGCGGAAGAAGAACGTGAGCAGCAGCGTGCGGATATGGCTGCCATCTACATCAGCGTCCGTCATGATGATGATGCGGCCATAGCGCAGCTTAGATACATCGAAGTCGTCGCCAATGCCGGTGCCGAGGGCAGTAATCATCGCCTTGACCTCGTTGTTATCGAGGATTTTGTTGAGGCGGGCGCGTTCCGTGTTCAGGATTTTACCGCGCAGTGGCAGGATTGCCTGGAAGTGACGGTCGCGGCCCTGCTTGGCTGTACCACCGGCGCTGTCACCCTCCACAATGTACAGTTCGGCGTCGCCATCGTGTTTGGAGCAGTCGGCCAGTTTACCGGGCAGTGTGGAGCTTTCCAGCAGGCTGGGGCCGCTTCGCACCAGGTCACGCGCTTTGCGGGCTGCTTCGCGGGCACGTTTGCTGGTCATGCACTTGTCGATGATTTTACGAGCCTCACGAGAGTTCACTTCGAGGAACTCATTGAGTGCTTCCGTCACGACCTGTGACACCGCCCCCTGCATTTCGGTGTTCATCAGCTTGACTTTCGTCTGGCTTTCGAACTGCGGATCGGGGTGTTTGATGCTGACAATGGCCGTCAGACCTTCGAGTGTGTCGTTACCGGAGAAGTTACTGTCTTTGTCCTTCAGGTAACCGTGCTTGCGGGCGAAACGGTTGATAACGCCAGTGACTGCACTGCGCAGGCCGGTGAGGTGCGTACCGCCGTCCGGGGTGTTGATTGTGTTGGCAAACGCCAGTTCAGTGACGGTCGATGCATCCGTGTACTGGAATGCGACTTCTACCCCCACCGTAAAGGCAGCCTTTCCGTCCGGCGTGATCTCGATTTCACGCTCGGCATGGATGGGATCGTGAATCGGACGTCGATTGCGGTTGAGATACTGCACGAAAGACCGCAAACCACCCTCGAAGTAGTAGGTTGTTTCCTGCGGGAACGGTGTTGAACGTTCATCACGCAGCACAATTGTTACCTTGCGGGTCACGAATGCCATCTCGCGGAAACGATGGGCAAGCGTGTTGTAGCTGAAGTCGTTTTTGTCCATGATGGTGTAATCAGGACGGAATGTGATTCGTGTGCCGGTGCCCTGGCCTTCCTGCATATTCCCGATGATCTTTACATCACTGTGTGGGATACCTTCACGATAGTTCTGTTCATACACCTGGCCGTTACGGGCGACCTGTGCGGTTAGCTGTTCGGAGAGAATGTTGACGGCAGAAACGCCCACACCATGCAAACCACCACTGACCTTGTAGGCAGCGCTATCGAACTTACCACCGGCGCCGGGTCGCGTGAGCACAGCCTCCAGTGTGGAAATACCTGCTTTTTTGTGCATCCCTACCGGGATCCCAGCGCCATTGTCTTCTACGGCCACAACATTATTCGGCATCAAGGTCACGGTGATGGTGTCACAGCGCCCGGCCAGTGCCTCGTCGATAGAGTTATCGACTACTTCGTAAATCAGATGATGCAGGGCCTTAACATCGGTACCGCCAACCCACATACCGGGGCGCAAGCGAATCTGTTCTCGCATTTCGAGAACCTGGATGCTACTCTCATCGTAATCGTCGTGTGGAGCGATTACGGGCACGTTTTCCTGATCCGTCATAGATTTTTCCTCGTTGAACTCATCAAGTGGTGGACGTCAGTCGCCACGCCTGACAAAAATAGAGGCACATTTACACTGATAGAACCGCGATTTTCAGCAGTTGCAGCACGCTGTGCGGTTGACCTTCGTAAACTGTGCTACTCTTCTTTAATTATACCGCACCTGTGTGTGGGGGGCAATGGCAGTACAGGGCCGGTTGTTGTGCAGAGGTTGTAAGACTCCGTTGACAGCGTACACAACGGGTCGTATGCTTACGGTAAAGGCCTCCGTAGCTCAGAGGATAGAGCAGTAGACTTCTAATCTATTGGTCGCAGGTTCGATTCCTGCCGGGGGCGCAGCAGCCGCACAGGTTTACACTGTGCGGCTTTTCTGGTGTGGGGCTTAAGACATAATCTCGTCGTAGACGGCTTCTGTTTCGGCATCCACGGGGATTGCATCGGCCAGTGTCTGGTAGTGGCCGGCGGCCTCGCTGCGGCGGCCCATGCTGGCGAATAGACGCATAATCTCGCGGTGTAAGTCCTGGCGGGTATTATCTTCGGCGACGGCCTTCTGGAACAGGCTGAGGGCGTGTTCTTTGCGGTTTTCGTTCAGGCGGACGGTTGCCATTGAGGTGAGCGCCTCCAGATAACCCGTCTGGTAGTCGTAGCGGCGGCTGTTGATCCATGTATCGCTGTGGCCCTGCAAAAACGGCCCACGGTACATGTCAATTGCTCGTTGCCATGCCTTCATGCGGGCCTTTTTCCCCAGCGACTCGTCGCGCCCCTCCATCAGGATCGTCACGAAATCCATTACATCGTAAGAGACGGCAAACTGCGGATTCACACGATAGTATCCCTCGTCGTGAACCAGCACATCCATGTCGAGGGCCTTGTGCAGGCGGCGTTTGGTCACATGGAAGACGTTTACAGCCTGGTCGGTATCCAGTTCCGGCCAGAAGGCATGGCAAATCTCAGAGCGCGTCACGACCGGGCGATCCAGCGCGAAGAAAAACAGCAGTCGCGGGAGGTGCCCTTCCCATGTCTGGATGGGTTTGCCGTTCATCAGTACAAAACCCGGCCCCAGTGCATATACTTCCAGCGTTTCCGGGCTGTCTTCAGTCAGGTTGTAGAAGTTCTCCTCGATCATCCGGTCGTCTTCCAGCAGGACGGCCAGCCCCTGCGCCACCAGCGATACCCACGGCAGGCGCGGCAGGGTACGGCTG
>JBCCQC010000333.1:0-5583 GCA_039024535.1 Chloroflexota bacterium | reverse complement strand
TTTTAAATTCATAAATATACTTTAATGTATTTGTTATAACATCATATTCAATGATCCCTTCACCTTGAAGAACCATATACAAACGCAAAGTATCTGGCGACCATAGCGCATGGATTCTCATTTGAGATGTTTGTCGGGTAAGTATCGGAAATAATTCTTCCTTCTTGAGATCAAGTAAAGTGATGCTTCGAGATTCGACTGCGCTATTTGGTCTGTACCCTAATAGGGCACATATGTCTGAGTCTACAGGGGAACACGTTAACCAATCAACAAAACCAAACTCATTCAATGTGTCATCTTTAACCTGATAAAATTGTGTCGACACAGGATATTTGAAGTAAAAATATTCGCTACTGCTGTCCCAGAAGCCCAAAATAAAATCAAGATAATCGTAAATCTCAATTACGAATCGTTGTTGATTATCTAACTGCCAGTATAGCCCGGAAGTATTCTCTGTGTCCCCATAGGTAGCTATGTAGTATTGTGCACCATCCGGTGATGGATAGACGATGTCAGAATAAAGATGTTCATTTGTAATTGTATTCCAATGTTGCGCAAGTGGTGTATTTTTATCCAGAAACACCGCATGTGACTTTTGTACATCAATAAGCTGAAAGTGATGGGGTGGCTCAAAACTATTCCCCGTAGATTCTGAGTAACTCACACGTAGCATCAACGGATCGGTGGCCCACCGCCCGAACAGCGCCGCCCCCACCATCAGGGCCAGCAGGCCATATACGATTCGCGTTACCGCACGCACCATCACCACGGCAGAGTTCCTATCACATGGACAATGCACCCATTCTAGCGCACGCAACCACTCACATCACCGCATCACAGGGTAGGCGTCAGGTCAGCGCAGCGTCTTGCGGTAACACACGCTGGGCGGCTCTGTGCCGAAGTAGCCCGCACAGGGCATCCGCACATAGCCCTCGCGCTCGTACAGGTGGATGGCCGCTGGCTGGTAAATCCCGGTTTCCAGCCAGATTTGCGCATACCCGGCGTCACGGGCCTGTTGTTCCAGTTGGCGCAGCAGCCGGGTCGCCACGCCCTGCCCCCGCGCCGCATCGCGTACAAACATCCGCTTGATCTCGCCAATATCCGGTTTTAACTGCCGCAGCGCCGCACACCCCACGGCCTCGCCATTCAACCGCGCCACCAGAAATAGCCCCGCTGGTGGCGTTACCTGCGCCTGTGCAATCTCCCCGAATTCCTCATCGGGGCCATACATTGCACGCATCAGGTCGAGCATATCGGCAATCAGAGCGCGTGCGTCTTCAGAGTGGATGGGTTCCGGCGCAATCGTCAGCATTTAATACTCCGGCACCGCATTGATGTTATCCAGCGGGCGCACGAACGGCGCAAACACCCAGCCCACCGTGCCCCGGTGGTTCACCTGATACCAGTGATCCTCGCGGGCCTGCGTGGTGCGGCTCAGGATCTCCACGCCCGCGCCCCAGTCCAGGATTTCGAGGGTTTCGGTACGGTAGCTGGGGCCACGGCGCAGCCGCAGGTTCGATGTCGTGACGCCCTGCACACCCGTGGACGGCGGCGCAATCAGCCCTTCGAATATAGATGAGATCACCGGCACCTGCTCATCGGGCGTATCCAGCAGGAAGTAACGCCCGCTCACCCAGCCGATGGTGGGGATGCCGGTAAACTCGGTGGTAGTTTCGCCCGTGTCTGGGTCGGTGGTTGTGGTGCTTTCCTGGATGCTGACGAGATACCATGTAAACTCGCCCTCGTCCAGGTTGCGTGCAAACACCGGGTAGCTCTCGCCGGGGCCGATAATGTCAATGCGGCTGGCACCCAGATATGGGCCGGTGCGAACGCTCAGGCCCTCTGCGCCCTGCATGGTACCGATGGCGACCTGCGGCCCCGACACGCTGAGGTCAGCACGCGGGACAGGCGCATCAAGTTCCAGCGCCCAGTCCACATCCAGCCGGATGCCATCCACACCATCACTGAAGAACTCCACGCTGATGACGTGAATACCGTCATCTACAAAGAACGTATCGGTGCGCTCACGGAATACGCCGGGGGTAAAGTCGTTAATCAGCAGCGCACCATCTACATAAACACGCACACCATCCGTGCTGCCTGCTGTCATCGTGTACGTCCCGGCAGCGAACTGCTGCTGCGTTTGTGCCCGCAGTGAAAAGCGGTTGCGGTTCACGCCAGCCGGGGCAAAGCTCTGCTCCGCACGGAAGTTCACGGAGAGAAACGGCGTGGTGCGCGTCCCCGCGACGGGGCCAGTGAGGTCTGCCGAGTTAAAAAACGTCACCAGCCAGCCCGTGCCGTTATCCTGCGCAGTGGTGACTGCCGCGAATGGGAGAAGGAGCAACAATAAGAGCAGTTTGCGGAACATAAAACGGGTTCCCCTGTGTTTTACCGGGTATCATCACGCCTATTATACTGCGCACATTCAGCTTTTACGCAATATTTATCATGCTCCGCGCAACATTCTTACAACAGCCCCCGTATAGTAAGTAACAACAACTGAAAACGAATAGAGGAGACTCTAATGAGCGACAACAATACGAGCAACGCAAAAACCATGGATACCATTGCCCGCGAGATGGTTAACAACGGCCTGCAATGGCTGAAGAGTAGCAACCGCCGCCTGCTGGTGGTCAAGAACCGCGAGGGTGCAGACATCTTCCGCGTAAACCTGATGGCCGCGCTGGTTGTAGCTGCACTCACCACGCTGTTTGCGTTCTGGGCACTGGTGTTGGCCGGTGTGGGTGGCTATATGCTGGGCCTGCGCCTGGACATCATTGGTGATGCCGCCGAAAACGGTAATGTCATCGAGATGAACCGCGAATAGCTTAAAATAGGGTACGGGTTGTGGAGTACCACACCCGTCCACATCGATAGTGTGATAGGGAGATAACCACATGAACTACGAACCGCAGGACAAAAGCAAGAACGACGAGGCACGCGAGCGCATGAAGACCGTCACCGAGCAGATTGAAGTGACTGGCAACCAGCTTGTTGACCGCGTGAAGGAACTGGTGGCCGAAGGCAACGTGCGCCGCCTCATCTTCCGCACGCCAGACGATAAGGTAATGATGGAAATGACCGTCACCACTGGCGCAGTTGTGGGTGGCGTGATTACGCTGGCGGCATGGTGGCTGGCCGCACTGGGCGCGATTGCCGCGCTGGTGGCCCGCATTCGCATCGAAGTCGTGCGCGAAGTGCCGCAAGACGCCACGATTGAAGGGAAGCCCTATACGGCTCCGGCAGAGCGACCGGCCAGCACCGGCAAGACCAAAGTGCGCATTGAGGTCGAAGAAGAAGACTAGCACCGACGCCCTGCGCCACAAACTTTTCCCCTCACCACAGGCCATAATGCCATTACAATGAAGGCGTGCCACAACGGCACGCTTTTATTGTTGTTGGGAACAGTGTGATGGCTGTGTGGGTTCGTACAATTCGGGTGGGTTTGCTGGCCGTGGTGGTGCTAACCGTGACTATTGCGGCGCTGATGGGCGCGGCCCGTGCGCGGCCCCCGCTGCCACTGCTGGCCTACCGCGAACAACTGAGCAGCGGTTTGCAGGCCATCACCGTGTACGATATGCAATCGCACCGGCATGTGCGCGTGGGCTATGCCCCGGAAATCACGTTCATTGGCTGGACAACCACAGGCCAGATTGCGATCAAACCCACTATTCAGGGTGACTGGACGATCTATTCCCCGATGGGGCGCTGGCAATCCTACACCAATGCCGAATCGCCCTCGTTCCCCATTATGGATACCCCCCACGTCCCGGAAAAGCAGTATCTTGCGCTGCGTGGCGTAAACACTGGCTGGGATGTGTATCTGGTCGATACGGAAACCCTCGACGAGGATGTCGTGGGGCCGCTGCGGTCGTTGCCCGCCTACCCGCGTGTCATCTGGGCACCGGACGAACAGCACCTGATGCACATCGAAACCACCCCCGGCTACTTTTTACTGCGTCACGTTGACCTTGCAACAGAAACTGCGCAGGTGGTCTACCGCTACCCGTTCGGAGAAATTTCCGGCACGTTGTTCAGCTCCGATGGCCGCTATATGGTACTGCGGGTACGCAGCAACGTGCGATCTGATATGCACATCGTCGTGATTGATCTGGTAACGGGGGAATCGTACAGTGTGGCGCACAACAGCCCGCGCATTCATGTTATCGGGTTCCAGCCGGGGGTATAGATGACCATCGCCCACCGTGATATACCCTTCGAAGCCGAGTACGAACCCACCGCCGGGGTACCGGAGGCCCCAACGCTGCCGCTGCTGCCGCTGCTGCGCCCGGTGATACGAATGGTGGTGGTGCTGATGGCGCTGCTGCTGGCGGTGATGGGAGTGGCAACACGCTCAACGGCCTCACTGCTGCTGGCCTATGAGGGCATCACACCGGAAAACACGCATGAGATTATGCTGTATGACACGCGCACGGGGGTACAGGCTCCGCTGCTGCATGGCGACCTCATCCGGGAGGCCCGCTGGCTGCCGAACGGCACGGGGTTGCTGCTGCTGGAGGCACGCGCATGGGCGGTACATCAACTGGACGGCATAGCGCGTGACCCGACATCAACAGAGCGGATTGGTATGCGGGCACAGCCTTCGCCAGACTGGGCGCGGGCCGTCAGCATGGAAACTGGCAGGCTGGTGGTGTTTAATGGGCGGTCGTCGCGGGTGCTGCTGTCGGATAGTCCGCTGCACGCGCTCAACGTCACATGGTCGCCAGATAGCAGGCATCTGGCGGTAACGGCACAGTCACCGGCAGGGGGGCTGCGAGAGGTGCTGCTGCTGGATGCGGACACGGGCGAATGGCGGGTGCTTTCCAGCGAACCGGCGTTTTACACGTCGCTGCGCTGGTCGCCAGAGGGCACGCGGCTGGCATTTATTGACCCACGCTACGATATTCAACTGGTAGACATCGCTACCGGCGACCTCACACGGCTGCCCTACCCGCACATCGAAACAATTGACGCGATGACGTGGACGCCGGACGGCACACAGCTCACCTACGCCACACGCAGCGGGCTGCTTTACCTGCTGGATGTGGAAACCGGACGCAGTACGCGCATCTATGATGGGCTGGAAAGTGACACGGAACTGGCATGGTCGCCGGATGGCCGCTGGCTGGCGATCAGCACGGGGACGTTGATTGAGCACCGGCTGTATGTGCGCGATGCACACTCCGGCCAGATGACGCTGCTGGATGACCGGGTGCGGGCCAGTGGCCTTCTGGCGTGGCAGCCGTGATGGAGGCAGACATGGCAGACAAACACAAACCATCACTGGAAAAGGAAGCACAAACGAGGCAGCCATGAGTGAACACGACCCCGCCACAGACCACATCGAAGCACGCCGTCAGCGCAATCTGCGCAATATCACGCGGATGTATTATGGCTCTGCGCGGTTGATCGGGTATGGTTGCATCGCCAGTGTTGTGACGTTTATGTGGGGTTTGCAATCGCTGGTCATCCTGTTCTATATCTCCGTCGGGGCTATTGTGGTCGGGATTGTCGGGCTGGTGGTGGCATATCTGTTTGCCGTGTTCGAGCAGATCATCAGCCGGGTGGAGCGAGCCACTGCGA
>JBCCQC010000332.1:0-5584 GCA_039024535.1 Chloroflexota bacterium | reverse complement strand
CTGCCACCAGCGGGTCATGCTGGTGTACTGGCCGTTACGCACAGCATATGCATGGGCACCGGCTTCGACTGCACGCCAGTCGTTGCCCGTAGCGATGACCACCGGGTCAATGCCGTTCATGATACCCTTGTTATGTGTAGCGGCGCGGTAGGGATCGACCTCTGCAAATACACCCGCCTCTACAATGGCCCTGACGACCTGAACACCATTCAGACCCTGTGTGGCAAGATGCTTCGCTTCAATCAGACCTTCTGCACTGGCTTTACGTTGATCCGTCAGGTTGCTGAGAATGCGTAGATTGACACGACCTCCGGTGATTTTCTCGATAAACGGGGCCAGATGCTCCACGACTGTGTTAATGGCGTTCGCGCCCATCGCGTCGCGTGCATCAAAGAGCACATGCACAATTAGCATATCCCCGACGGATGTTCCCTGAATCGGGTGCACCTGTACGTCACGTGCGCCGCCACCCCGTTTGACAATACTCCCGCCAACTTTATTGGCTTCTGCCATCAGTTCATCACGGTAGCGGTTTACGGCGCTGGCGGCTGCATAGATGTCGGGGCAGTCCAACACCTGTATCTGCCCGATCATAACCGGCTCATCGCTGGATGTGCGGAAGCCGCCGCTTTCACGGAATAGCTTTGCAGCCCCACTTACCGCCGCCACGATGGACGGTTCCTCCACGACCATCGGGATCAGATAGTCCCGATCATTGACGAGAAAATTAGTTGCAATTGCCAGCGGTAGTGCATATGTCCCGATGACGTTTTCGATCATGTTGTCGGCCTGCTTTGCAGACAGGCCATTGATGCCAAGCAGTACAGACTGCTCCTGAACAGATAGGCCTGCCCACTGCGCGGTGAGCGCGGCGCGTTCCGTCAGGGTACGTTTGTAAAAACCGGGGATGCGTGATGTATGCTTTTCTTCCATGTACGAAACTCTATCATCGCTGGGCTTTCAAAATCTATCATGCTATCGGTATGGAAGCGATTGACAGCCAGATTAATGGGCATCTAATATGGTGCGGAGTTTGATGATGATAGCCGGGGAAGCATGAAACAAATTACTCTCATTTTGCTGTCGATCAGCCTGTTGACGGCGTTCAACGTAGCATTGACCGCCAACGCACAGGCAGAAATGACCGCACCGGATGGCACCCTGAGACGCATCCGCGTTCCGATTTTGATGTATCACTATGTGAGCGAACTGCCAGACGAAGCCGATGAATTCCGAGTGAACCTGACCGTAACCCCGGAAATTTTCCGTTCACATCTGGAGTTTTTCCGCGAAAACGGCTACTCCCCTGTTTCGCTGATAGAATTGGATAATGCGCTGCGTGATGGCGCCCCACTGCCAGCAAAACCCGTTATTCTAACGTTCGATGACGGCCATCTGGATCATTACACGAATGCTTTCCCGCTGCTACAGGAATATGGTTATACCGGCACATTCTTCGTGATTACGTCCCTTCTTGACAACAATCACCCGGACTACATTAACTGGGAGCAGGCAAAAGAAATGGCTGAAGCCGGGATGAGCATTGAGCCACACACCAAAAATCACATCAACCTGACAGAACGCAACCGTGACACGCTGGTGTATGAAATTCTGGGGAGTATTGAGAGTGTGGAAGCACACCTCGGCCAACGGCCACAGATGTTTTCCTACCCGGCGGGGCGCTATGATGACGCAGTGCTCACAGTGGCAGCAGAAGCAGACATCGCACGGGCTGTTACGACTGAACCGGGCAGCCTGCATACTACCAGTAACACCCTGCTGCTCAGCCGCCTGCGCGTAACCGGGAATATGTCCCCCGCTGGAATCGCTTACATTATAGAAAATTTCTAGAACAAAAAAAGCTGCCCGTTAGAGCAGCTCTCCTGATGATAGCTTGAAACCACCCGACTAATCCGCGTGAATGCGGGTGTCCATCAGCCAGTCCAGCCATGCCATAACCAGCAGGGCAATCGGCAGTGCGGTAAGGACGGTGTAGCCCCAGCCATAGTGCTCGAGCATGGTCTTCGGCCCTTCCTGCGGGATGAGAACCGGGAAAAGCAGTTCAAACAGTGCCCATGTAGACGCAAAGCCTACAAACACAGAAACACTGAGTACGAACAGACGACGAATGAGCAATCCAGACATCTATAAACCTCTGTTTGTGCTAATCTTCACTTACTATTGTCTCACATTCTACTGATCTATGCAGTGGTTTTACAGGGAAAACCCATCAGAATGTGCATTTTGTGAAAATTGCACGTAGAATCCATTAAAATATTGTCTGCCATGCAAAATGGAAATGTGCATGACGCTTAACTTATACTTATAGACATGGATGTTCGGGGGCTACCAGTTTGGGTACAAATCCACAAACGCGACAACACAAATTACTTGATCGGCTGCTGGACTTCGGGCCATTTGTTATAGCGCTGGCTCTGGCATTGCTGGTGGCGTCTATCATGCTGCTGGCCCTGCGTGCCAATCCGATTACAGCCTACGCTGCCATGTGGGATGGCGCGTTTGGCTCTGAAAACAAGTTTGCAGAAACGCTTGTAAAAGCAACCCCGATCCTGTTCGTTGCTATCGGCATCACAATTGCCTTCCGGGGCGGCATCATCAACATCGGCGGCGAGGGACAGATGATCTCTGGCGCTTTGGCCGGGACAGCCGCCGCACTTGCACTGGGAAACACACCGGCTGTGGTCGTCATACCGGCGTCACTGCTGGCAGGGTTCATCGTCGGTGGATTATTTGGAGCGATTGCTGGATTCCTCAAAGCCTACTTCGACGTAAATGAAATCCTGAGTACCATTATGCTTAACCAGGTTGCTGTGCAGATGATGAACTTTCTGCTCAATGGCGTCATGCTGGATCCAGAAGCGGCAGGGTTCAACAATATACCCAAAACCGCCCGCATCGCAGAGGCCGCGCAGATTCCACGGCTGGCACTGGGTGTGGGAGAAGCAGCCCTGTTTGACCGCACCCGATTGCACTATGGCTTTATACTGGCGATTGTGCTGGCAATCGTGGTGTACATCTTCCTGTGGCGTACCCCACTTGGCTATCGCATTCGCGCAGTCGGCCTCAATCAGCGTGCTTCGCGCTATGCGGGGATCAATGTGAAGCGCCAGATGGTACTGTCCATGTTCCTTGCCGGTGGCTTTGCTGGCCTCGCGGGGGTTGTACAGGTGCTTGGCCTGCAATACCGCCTGCAAACGGATGGCTCACCGGCAGGGTTCACAGGGAGTGCGGGCTTTAACGGTATTGTCGCGGCTCTTTTCGGTGGGTTGAACCCTATCGGGGCGATTCCAGCATCAATCTTCTTCGGAGGATTGCTCATCGGTGCGCAGGGCATGCAGCGTGTGATTGGTATCCCCGCAGCAATGGTCACTGCGATCAACGGTTTGATTGTGGTGTTCGTTGTCAGCAGCCAGCTATGGACACGCCAGCGTGCAAAACGCCGCCTCTCTGCACCGCCGCCGCCTTCTCCACAGGTGCAGGAAGAGAAGGCAGAATCGGATACAGGTCGCTCAACAACGGGACAGTCCGTGGCTGGTGAGGTGTAGCGATTATGGAAATCCTGACACAGGTACTCAGCGCGAGTGTGTTCGCATCAATGATCCGGTTGGCAACACCGTACATTTTTGCTGCCATCGGAGAGACGTTCGGGCAACGCAGCGGGGTGCTGAATCTGGGCGTGGATGGCATCATGCTACTGGGGGCTTTTGCCTCTTACTACGTTGTTCTGGGTACAGAAAACCTGCTGCTGGGTGTTATCACCGGGCTGGCAATTGGCGCTATTATGGGCCTGATTATGGCTTTCATCAGCGTGACGTTGCAAGCAGAACAGGGCATCAGCGGCATCGGACTGTACCTGTTCGGTCTCGGCTTCAGTGAACTGTTGTTCCAGCGGCTTGTGGGCACCCCACAGTCCGTTAACGGGTTCCAGCTGATACAGATTCCGTTCCTGTCGGACATTCCGTACATTGGAGAGGTGTTCTTTAACCATAATCTGCTCGTGTATGTGGCGTTCGCCTGCGTCCCGATTGCCGCATTTGTGCTCAACCGAACGACGTTTGGCCTCAGCATCCGCGCTGTAGGGCAGAACCCGGAGGCAGCCGACGCGATGGGCGTGAGCGTCTCTCGTATACGCTACACAACAGTCATCATAGGCGGGATGTTTGCAGGACTGGCTGGCACGTCGCTCTCAATTGCACTGCTCAAAGTCTTCCAGCAAAACCTGACCAATGGTATTGGCTTTATCGCTGTGGCACTGGTGTACTTCGGTGGCTGGCGTCCGTATGGTGTCATGGCCGGAGCGTTGCTGTTCAGCTTTGTCAATGCACTGCAACTTCAGATCCAGGTACTTGAGAATCAGATCGTTGCTTTCCAGCGAATTCCATCCGAGTTTGCAATCATGGCACCCTACGTTATCACGATTATCGCGCTCGTCTTCGCGTCCAGACGGCGCGAACAACCCACTGCCCTCACGAAACCCTATGAGCGCGGTGGATAAACCTGTTTACCCTGCGGGCTATTGACCCGCATATTTACTTCACACCCCACAGGGAGGGAATCTAATATGAAAACCAGAACTTTTGTTGTTATGCTCATGGTTGCAGCACTGGCAATGATGAGCCTCGCTCCGGTGAGCGCACAGGATGGGCCGCTGCGTGTAGCAGCCATTGCGCCCAGTGCTACCAACGACCTTGCCTTCAGCCAGAGCATGTTCGATGCGCTGAATATGGTGCAGGCAGAGATGGGCGAGGATGCTTTCGAGTTCGAGTTCGTTGAGGGCATCTTCATCGTGGACGATGCTGCTGTGACCCTGCGCGAGTGGGCTGCCAGCGGTGACTTCGACATTGTGATTGCACATGGTTCGCAGTTCGGCTCCATCGTGGAAGAACTTGCTAACGAGTTCCCGGATGTGTCCTTTGCATGGGGCACCGACTTCAACACATTCGGCCTGGATAACGTTTATGCCTATGAAGCTGCCTCCGACGAAGGCGGTTACATCAACGGCGTACTGGCTGCAAACCTGACTGAGAATAATATTCTGGGTGTGGTAGGCCCGATTGAAGTGGGTGACGCCAAGCTGTATGTCGACGGATTCGCTTACGGTGCGCAGGTTACGAACCCGGACATCGAAGTCAACATTACCTACATCAACAGCTTCAGTGACGTTCCGCTGGCAACAGAAGCCGCAGAAACGCTCGTCGCCAACGATGCAGACATCCTGACGGGTACTGCACAGATGGTTGTTGGCCCGATCCAGGTCGTGAAAGATAACGAACTGCTGTGGTTCGGCACCCAGTCCAGCCAGGCCGAACTGAGTGAAGCCGCTGGCGTTACTTTCCAGATCTACCGCTGGGATGTCATTCTGATGGATATGATCGAGAACCGTGCGACCGGCCAGCTTGGTGGTGAGACTTACGAACTGTCGCTGGAAAACGGTGGACTCGAAATTGAAATCAACGAAGCCTACGAACTCTCCGAGGAACTGACGGCCCTGATTGACGAGACCATTGAAGGCATCATCGCTGGCGAAATCGAAACGCTGCCGATGGAAGAAGAAATGGAAGAG
>JBCCQC010000331.1:0-5595 GCA_039024535.1 Chloroflexota bacterium | reverse complement strand
GCGTAGTCCGGCCATTATCAGCGGCGGCGATTGCATTGGCGAACACCCCACGCAGGCATTGTTAGACCTGTTCACGATACTGGAAAGCAAACAAACACTGGACAACCTGACGGTGACAATGGTGGGCGACCTGAAACACGGGCGCACGGTTCACAGCCTTGCCCGGCTGATTGCCCGCTACGACGACCAGCGCACAAAAATCAACTTCGTCTCGCCGGAATCGCTGAAGGTACCCCGTGAAATTATCGCGGCGCTGAATGTGCGCAAGGTTGCCACAGTAGAAACCAGTTATCTGCTGGATGTCATTGGCAGCAGTGACGTGATTTACTGGACGCGGGTGCAGGAAGAACGCTTCGACGACCCCACCGAATACGATGCCATTGCTGATGCATTTATCATGCGTCCGGGGTTGCTGGCACAGGCGAAAGACAACACAATTTTGATGCACCCATTGCCCCGCAAACACGAGATGGGCAACCCTGCCGACCACGACGCACTGGACGAGGACGCCCGCGCCATCTACTTCACGCAGATGGAAAATGGCATGTTTGTGCGGATGGCACTGCTGGCGCTAATCATGGGAGTAGCCGAATAATGCTGAAAATCATGGGAATGCTGGATCCGCACACACACCTGCGCGATCTGGACTGGGCACACAAGGCAACATTTACATCAGAAACTCGTGCGGCCATTGCTGGCGGCTACACAGCCGTCTTTGATATGCCGAACACGCCTCCGAACACAACCAGTAAAACCAATCTACAGACCAAGCTGGACAAACTGGATGCCGGTGCCCTGTGTGATTATGGCGTGTACTTCGGCGCTTCGCAGGATGACAACACGGCTGAATACGCAGGGCTTTCCGGCGTGTGCGGACTCAAAATTTTCTGCAATGACACCACCGGCAATCTGCTGGTGGAAAGCGTCGAAGACCAGCAGAAACACATCGCTGCATGGCAAACCGGGCGTGTGATTTCTGTCCATGCCGAGGGCGAAACCGTCGAACAAATCCTGAAAATTGTGCGGGAGCAGCGCAAACACGTGCAATTTCTACACATCAGCACGGCAGACGAAATTAAGATGCTGCGTGCGGCAAAAGCAGACGGTTTGCCCGTCAGTATCGGCGTGTGTCCACATCACCTGTACCTCACGCAGGATGATTTACCTGCGCTGGGGCCGCTGGGCCTGATGAAGCCGGAACTGAAAACAAAAGCAGATCGTGATGCACTGTGGCAGGCATTGCAGGCAGGCGTAGTAGACGTAATTGAAAGCGACCATGCCCCGCATACGCTGGCAGAAAAACACAACGACGAGGGCAAACCCGTGTATGGCGTGCCGGGGCTGGAAACAACACTGCCACTGATGCTGCTGGCCGTGGAAGAAAACCGCCTGCAAATGCAACAGATACCCGACTTGCTGGCAGCGAACCCGCGCCGTATTTTTGGCGTGGCAGCCCACGCAGATACATACACCATCGTTGACCCTGACGCCGCCTGCACCATAGAAAATACCAATCTGCACACGCAGTCAGGATGGTCGCCGTTTGCCGGGATGCGGGTTTATGGCGCAGTACGCGAGGTGTGGATACGCGGCACACAGGTTTATGATGGCGAAAATTTCATAGTGGAACCGGGATTCGGGGAGAATCTTTTCGTATGACAGAACTGACACGTTTACTTGACATCGGGTACCAGACCGCTTTTCCGTTGATTAATCTGGTAGATGCACAATGGGCACACGCCGCGTATATGGAATCGCTGCGGTTAACTGACCGCAGCGGGTGGCTGACTGACCTCAACGCGGCTATCAGAGAGCGTACACTGATGCAGGAGCCAGTGCATGTTGGCGGCGTGAACCTGCCTCACCCGATGATGCTGGCGGCTGGCCTGATTAAAGGGGATGGGTTCGAAACAGAGGGGGAAGCACTGCAAGCGGCACGCAGCGGCGCAAACATCATACCGGGTTGGCGTTCATTACCGGCCCTCATCGGCACAGCAGAATTCGGCAGTTTCACCCGCTATCCGCGTATGGGCAATAGTGGCCGCGTACTGTGGCGGCACCCTGCAACGCGCTCCACACAGAACCGCGTGGGCCTGCGTAACCCTGGTGCGGCTGGCGCTGCGGAATTTCTCTCCCGGCATCGCACGCAACTGCCAGACGTATACGGCATCAACATTGCCGTTAGCCCGGGCGTGGACGACCCCGACGAGGAACAGCAGCACATTACGCGCTCTGTAGGGGCGTTCACGTTTCGTCAGGTGCAGCCAGCGTGGTTCACACTCAATCTAAGCTGCCCCAACACCGAAGACGACCCCTCCGGCAATCAAACCGGGGCAAAAGCCCGTGACCTGTGCAGCGCAATGCGCGATGCCGTGGGCGACACGCCGCTATGGGTCAAAATCGGGCCATGCCTGAGCGAAACGCAGTACGCCGCGCTGATGAAGTCCTTCGCAGAAGCTGGCGTAAATGCCGTGATTGCCACGAACACACTACCCGCCCCCACCCCGGATGGCTCTGCTACGGCGGGTGTGGGCGGCCAAACACTGCATCAACACGCGCTGGCAGCAGTCCAGCACCTGCACGCGGCGAAGACCGAACACGACTACCCGGTAGACATCATCGGGTGCGGTGGCGTGATGGATGGCGACACATATCGGGCATTTTTAGATGCGGGGGCATCTGCTGTGCAATACTATACGGCTACTGTATTCCGCAGCCCGTTCGCAGCAGCAATCATCCACATGGAGGCCCAACAATGAGCGAGATACAGGATTTGCAGGGGCGCGTGGCCCGTGCCCTGCTGGAAATTGACGCGGTGGGTTTCTCGCCAGAAAAGCCAGTCACGTTCAAAAGCGGGATGCTATCGCCGGTGTATGTGGATAACCGCAAACTCCCCTTCCACCCGAAGACGTGGAAAGTAATTATCGACGGATTTCGTGTAATTATGCGTGAACTCGATATGGAGTTTGATGCTATCGCCGGGATTGAAGCGGCAGGCATTCCGCACAGTGCCGCGCTGGGCTATGCGCTGGAAATACCGTCACTGTTTGTACGCAAAGCTCCCAAAGAGCACGGCAAAAATAAGCGCGTGGAGGGCGGCGACGTAACCGATAAACACGTGCTTCTCATTGAAGACCTGGTGACGACCGGCGGCAGCAGTCTGGACGGCGTGGCGGCGTTGCGTAGCGAAGGCGCGACGGTAACGGACTGCATGGCAATCGTGAGCTATGGCTTTGAGCAGTCTGCGGCGGCATTTACAGATGCCAGCGTAAACCTGCACGTGCTGGCCCCGTTTGATGTGATTACAGAGCAGGCACACATACTCGGCTACTTTGATGCCGCCACACTGGAAACGATTAATACATGGCGGCAGGCTCCCTATGAGTGGGGCAAAAAGTCGTGACCGTGCTGGAGCGCCTGAACCACCGCATAGACGCGGCAAACTCGCTGCTGTGCGTAGGGCTGGACAGTAACATAGAGCGTATTCCAGAGCGTTTTCATAACGAACCCCATCCGCAGTTTTCGTTCAACCGCTGGATTATCGAACAGACCCACGAATACGTGTGCGCCTATAAGCCCAACACGGCTTTTTATGAAGCTCGTGGCGCGGACGGCTGGGCCGAGTTGCAGATGACGATGGATTATCTGAACAACAACCACCCGGACATCTTCACTATCTGCGATGCCAAGCGTGCAGACATTGGCAATACCAATACCGGGTATGCAACAGCCGTTTTTGACCGGCTCGGCTTCGACGCCATTACCCTGCACCCCTACCTCGGTAACGAGGCGCTGCGCCCGTTTCTTGAGCGCGACGATAAGACCAGTATAATTCTTTGCCGAACCTCCAACCCGAACTCCGATGAGCTACAGGGTATGAACGTGGACGGTCAGCCGCTGTGGGAGCGCGTGATTGAGCGTGTGCGCGATGAGTGGAACACCCACAATAACTGTATGCTGGTGGTGGGGGCCACCTACCCGGAAGACCTGCGGCGAGCACGTCAGCTTGCGGGGAATATACCGTTTCTGGTGCCGGGGGTGGGCGCACAGGGCGGCGACGCGGCAACTGTGTTACAGATGGGCGCAGATAGTAACGGGCGCGGCCTGATCGTGAATTCGTCGCGTGGGGTCATCTTCTCGGATGACCCAGCAGAGGCAGCAGGCCAGCTACAGGCCGTTTTACAGCCGCGACAGTAAATCCACACCCACTCTAAACGCCTACTGCACCTGTCCGACGACAAAGTTACGGGTGTGTTCAGAGGCGTGCATCACAGATGCACTCACCTCTACCACTGATGCAGCCCGTTGTGCGTAAGCCTGTGCGCTGTATTATGATGTAGTGGAAAAGCGTGCGGCCTCATGCTTGATCTCGCCGCGCTCACGCCATGCAAAACGCTGTGCAAACGGGTTCGGCTGCTTTTCTACCACGTCGGCAATGATGTTACCCAGTACCGGCGCGAACTTGAAGCCGTGGCCGCTGCCACCAGACGCCACCACCAGCCCCGGTCGGTTCGGATCATGGTCAATCCACAGGTCGCCATCCCATGTATCGCAGTACATACACAGACGCGTTTTCACAATCGGGGCATCGGCCAGTGCCGGGAATGTTTCCTGCACGAACGCCAGCGCCCCATCAATGATAGCCTGCGGTACCACTTTTTCTCCCAGCGGATCCACCGGCAAACCATCGCCGTGATTCGCAATTTTGACAACGCCAGTCGGGTGCAGCGGGAAACCATACCAGCCCGTGCGGGAAATATCCGCTGCCCACGGGCGGAAGGCAGGCGGGCGATAGTCTGCGGGGTTGGGTGGGTCGAAGTGGATAACCGGGTGCCCGGTGGCCCACATCACGTCTTTGAGTTCCGGTAACAATACCGGCGTCCATGCACCCGCCGCCACAATCACAATATCGGCGATATGCTCTACCCCGTCAGCCGTGACAATGCCTGTGACTTTGCCATCGCTTTCCAGCAGAGTCTGCATCGCCGCGCCTTCGTGAATCTCTACACCTGCCTCGCGCATCTTCTCAGAGAGTTTTTCCACCACGCGGCCACTCTCTGCCCATCCAGCGATTTCATTGCGATAACCATCCACATAGGTAGCCGCATTCCACACCGGGTGATCTACTGCCAGCTTTTCGCCACTTATCCGCGTGGGATTCTGTCCACGGCGGGTCAGTTCACTGAAGCAACTCTGTTCGTAGCTATCCGGTGTCATCTCGCTCTTGCGCATAAGCAGAAAGCCATCTTCGTGGAACAGGGCTTCACCCCATTCAGTGTTCCACGCCCGCCACCCCACGAACGCCTGCTCCATCATGTCGTAGTAGAGTGTATCCGTGCCGTAATCCATACGAATCATCTTGGTGATGTCTGTTGAGGAGGCTTCCGGGTGGGGAATCGGGCCGGGATCAAAAATGGAAATGTCGTGGCCGCGTGCCCTGAGTTCGAGCGCCGCTGTCACACCAAAAATCCCGGCACCTACAATAATGATTTTCTGTTGCATGTTCATTTCTCGCCCATCTTTCAATCTGGCACAGTATAATCAACGGGTAAAGTGTGTGGCAATGTGCCACGCTGACTGAATTGCACGCAATTT
>JBCCQC010000330.1:0-5599 GCA_039024535.1 Chloroflexota bacterium | reverse complement strand
GTATCCGTCCCGAAGGTACCCACCACCACCTGGCCGGTCGCCATGCCAATGCGCACCGCAAAATTTTTGACGCCGTATTCTTCTGCGACGAACAGGCTATAGTCGGACATGCGATCCAGCATCGCCAGCGCACAGGAAACCGCCCGGTTTGTGTCGTTACCCCGGCTTTTACGCGCCCCGAAGTAACACAACATGCCATCGCCCATATACTGGCCGATCTCTCCCTCCCACAACTGGACGGTAGCCGCCAGCCGACGGTGGCCCTCAGCGATCAATAGCCGCCACAGCTCATTACCCAGCTCCTGCGCAAGGTTCGTAGAGCCGACCACATCCACAAACATCACCGTCGCCAAGCGCAGCTCATCCCGCAGTGGGGAGAGGGGACGGGTGGGGGTTTCCCGGCGGGTGCGGTTTTCTCGCAGCCGGTTATATAGCGCCAGCATCACCTGTGTGTACGTGCCCCGGCTGAGTAAGCCGCGCCGCGCCACAACCTCATTGATGGCGGCAAGAATCTTTTCGTCATTTTCAGGTTCTATCGGGGTATCTGCTATCATTTCAGTGGGATTCGTATTCCGAACAGGCTGCCCTGGCCTTCTTCACTCGTCACCCACACCTGCCCGTGATGCCGCTCTACAATGGACTTGACCAGGCTGAGGCCCAGGCCCGCCCCGCTGATGGTGGTGTTGCGGTCAGGGTTCACACGATAGAAGGACTCGAACAGATGCGGCAGGCTGTCCTCCGGGATGCCGATGCCGTTGTCCTGCACTTCGAAGCACAGGTGGTCGTCCTCTACATAGGAACGAATGTGGATGGTGCCGCCCTCCGGCGTATATTTCACGGCGTTGCTGGCAAGGTTATCAAAGGCCTGGCGCATCAGCGTGGTATCCACCGTGCCGCGTACACTCTCGTCCAGCTTGACATCAGATTCTACGGTTTGCTGCTTCTGATAGGCCAGCATAGCGGTACCCTGCACTACCGGCAGTACCAGATCCAGCATCACCGTATCTGTATCCAGATGCAGGCCCTTTTCGTCAATCTGGCGTACCTTCAGCAGGTCTTCCAGCAGGGTGCTCATGCGCGTTACAGAGCGTTTAATTGCGTCGGTGTACTCGTGCAGCACGGATTCTGGCGGGATGTCGTATTCCACCATATCTGCATAGCCAGAGATAATCGACAGTGGGCTGCGCAGGTCATGCGATACAATGCGCAGCATCTCGTCCTTAAAGCGATACAGGTCGCGCAGGGTGGTGACGTTGTGGATGAGCACTACGTGGCCGTGGCGTTCGGTGGTGCTGTGCTCCCATGTGGAAATGGTTACAGCAAAATCGGTTTCAAGCTGTATGGAGCGTGCCTCGAACTTGATGTCGTTATTGTCTGCGGGCGGTTCGTCTGCCAGGTACTCACGAACCTGTTCCAGAATATCAATCTGTGCGGCGTAGTGTGCCAGCGGCATACCGCGTGCCTCTGCGAGGTGCTCTGCCCCGAGGATGCTGGCCGCGCCTTCGTTGACGTGGATAATGTCATCGTTCTCATTGAGTACCAGCATAACATCCGGCACAGATTGCAGCACGGCCTGGAGTTGATCCTGTCGCTCCTGCAACGTCTGGAAAAGCTGTGCGTTGCGGATGGCGACACTGGCCTGGTTCGCAATGATCGTCATCAGGCGCAGATGATAATCGTTAAAGTGATCTGCCTCCGGGTGTACCAGCGTGAGTACAGCAATCACCTCATCGTCCAGCATCAGCGGCACGCAAATGGCACTGCGCACCACCAGCACATCATCCGGGAAGACGTGCCAGCGCTCGTCGGTTTCCGTATCTACCACGATGGCCGACTGCTTGTTTTTGACGACCCACCCCGCCAGCCCTTCATCCATCACCTTGTTCACGACACGAACTGAATCGGCCCCATCGAGGTTGCGGGCAGTAAAAACATAGTTCCAGTCGATGTTTTCGCCATTGTGCAGGAACAGGCTGGCCTTCGCTGCGCCCACGGCAGAAGCCGCCAGTTGCATCACCTGATCCACGACCTCAGCGAGATCACGCAGGGTTAATAGCTGTGAAACTTCTACCAGAAGTTCAAGGTCTTTGAAGGTGGGCTGCTGGTTGGTTACGGTAGATGATGATTGTGTCATGAGGGCGGCCTCTGGAATCGTTACTGCATTTATCGTCTCTCACTGCAAGATTATACTACGGTTATGCGCAATGCGGGATGACGACCTGTATGTATAATTTAACATCGAAAACATTACACCTGCTGTAACGCCACTGGTGCCGCTACCAGCGCGGCCAGCAGGTCTACTGAGGCTTCCACATCGGCCATATCCACCGTTTCGCTGATGGTATGCACATAGCGGCACGGGATGGACACCACGCCCCCCGGCACCCCACTACCAGACCGCTGAATAGCGGCGGCATCTGTCGATCCCATCGGCAGCAATTCAAGCTGGTACGGGATGTTGTTGGCCTCGGCGGTTTCTACCATCCAATCGCGCACGGCTGGCGGCACAACCAGGCCCTTATCCAGCACTTTAATTGCCGTGCCCTCGCCCAGTTTCACACTCATCTTCAGGTTATGGGGCTGGTCGCCGGTCGCGGTGACATCCACAGCAATTGCCACATCCGGGCTGATGCTATAACCGGCGGCCTGTGCCCCGCGCAGCCCCACTTCTTCCTGGACGGTAAATACAAAGTAGACTTCATTCTGTGGCGGGTTGTCCTTCAGGCGGCGCATGGCCTCAATCGCAACCACACATCCCACGCGGTCGTCCATGCCACGGCCCACCACCCGCGACCCGCGCACAAACACCGGCCCATCCAATACGGCGGGCTGCCCCTCACGGAAGGCGGTACCTTCACCGTCGCTCACGTCGATGTAAAACTGATCCAGTGACGACACTTTCGTCCGGGATGCCCCCCACTGGTCATGCACGCCAATCGTGCCCACTGTGCCGTCTTCAAAACGGACGCGACTGCCAGCCAGGGTTGTGTGCAGCAGCCCGCCGATGTTCTCGAAGCGCATGTAGCCGCTGGTCGGTTCACGGTAGGTTGCCATCAGGCCGATTTCGTCCATGTGCGCGGCCACCATCACACGGGCACCGCCACTACCCACCCGGCAGATGAGATTGCCCAGCGGGTCTACAGTGATCTCGTCGGCAAGGTCGGCCACTTCTTCGCGGATGACGGCACGCACGTGGTGTTCATAACCGGAGGGGCCCCAGGTTTCTGCCAGCTTTTTAATCAGATCTTGCATCATATTGTTCCGTTCGGGTTTGCAGGTGAATATTCACCGGACATTACCACTATATTGCAATCGCGTCCAATGTGTGTGGCCTGCGATGTCCTACACAGGTTCCTGCGGTTCGCGCTGGCCGTGCTCAAGAGGCGTGGTTTCAATCGTTTCGAGGAAATCAGAGCGGGTCATATCGCCGGTTGCCATCTGCACAATGTCGGCAGTCGCAGCCGTTGCCAGTTCCAGCCCTTCTACCGTGTCGCCTACCGTCACCTGCGGCAACAGTGATACACGCTCTGCATCGGTGCCGGTTTGCCCCACCAGCCGGAAGATTTCGATCATCTCCGCCCGGTACGCAACGGGATCCAGTTCGCGGGTGCGGTACATCACCAGCAGCACATCGTCACCTTCTATAGCAATCGTCTGCACATCGTCCAGTGCCAGCCACGGCACATCCAGCGCGGCGGCAATCTCGGTCGGGGCATCCTGTGCGGCCACCGTCGCCACAGCAGCCACAATCAGCAGGACACCGGCCAGTAAAAGTCTGTACTTCATCTGTAGTTTTTCCAATTACGCCAATCAACACAGAGACCAGCGTAATGGAATTCCAGCAGATAAGGCTAAACGATCATGTAGCTATTAGATGAGCACAACGCGGGCGTGGTCGCTCTCGTGGGTGATGGCGTGGCGGGTGTCGATAATCAACTGGCTGTGGCGCGTGATGTGTGCATAGTCAAAGGCGGTGTGGTTGGTGATGATTATCACGCAGTCGGCTTCTGCCAGCAATGCCTCGGAGTAGTCTACACTGTGAATGCGTTCGCCGTCACGGTTATCCAGCCGCAGCGAGGCTACATGGGGGTCATGGTAGACTACATCCGCGCCCTTCTCACGCAGCAACCCGATGACATCAAGGGCGGGGCTTTCGCGCACATCGTCCACATCGCGCTTATAGGCCACGCCCAGCACGACCACCCGTGCCCCGCGCACCGATTTGCTATCGTCGTTGAGCGCGTCCGTAATTTTGTCCATCACATGGTAGGGCATGGACGTGTTGACCTCGCTTGCCAGTTCGATGAAGCGAGCGTTGTAGTTCAGTGTTTTTAGCTTCCAGCTCAGGTAGTGCGGGTCTACCGGGATGCAATGCCCACCCAGGCCGGGGCCGGGGTAAAACGGCATAAACCCGAACGGCTTCGTCGCTGCCGCGTCGATGACTTCCCACACATCGATGCCCAGCCGGTCGCACATCAGCGCCATCTCGTTAACCAGCCCGATGTTCACCGCACGGAAGGTATTTTCCAGAAGTTTCACCATCTCCGCAGATGTGGGTGAGGACACCGGCACCACGTTATCTACAGCGGCGCGGTACAGCGCCTGCGTGACCTCGGTACAGTGGGGCGTCATCCCGCCAACGACCTTTGGCGTGTTACGCACCTGATACACCGTGTTACCGGGGTCAATGCGCTCTGGAGAGAAGGCCACAAATATATCGTCACCGATGGTAAAGCCCATCGCCTCAAGCTGCGGCACCACGAGTTCGGCGGTCGTGCCGGGGTAGGTGGTGCTTTCCAGCACAACCAGCGTACCTTTGCGTGCAATCGCCTTAATCGTGTTCACAGCGGCGATGATAAAGGACATGTCGGGGTCTCTGGTTTTGCGTAGTGGGGTAGGCACACAGATGATAATCGCGTCCGCGTGGGCAAGGTCGCTGGCGTCCGTGGTGCCGCACAGCTTCTGCCGGTTAACAGGGGGGGCCAGCCGCGCCGATGGAATATCCGGGATGTAGCTATCGCCGCTGTTCAATCGGCTGATTTTGCTCTCACTCAGGTCAAAGCCGATGACGTTATAATCTGCTTCGGCAAATTCAACCGCCAGGGGCAGGCCTACATAGCCCAGCCCCACCACGCCGATAGTCGCATGGCGGCTGTTCAGTCGCTCTAATAGTTCCGCTTTGTATGTCATACAGGGGTCATTTTCCTGTGCTATTGGGTAACATGGTGCGCGGATTATAGAGAAAAGATGAGGGGTGTTGTAGGGGGCGCAGTTTACCCTGCGCCCGCTGGCAGCGGCGAGATGCCGGGTTTATGCAAGCTGGTTGTGAGAGTTGAGGCTGTCGCGCCATTCCCGGATGTATTCCAGAGCGTCGCCCATACTGTGGACAACCCGCTTGGTGTGCGGGTTGGGGGTCATGTCTGCCGTGATGCGCAACAGATGCCCCTGGTAGTGGTCACGGGCGATGAGCGCCACGCCAATATGTTGCAAATCCAGGTTGCGGTGTACGCCCTGGCTGGACTGGGTAATAGTGCGCGTGTTGGCAGAGGTGATTTCCTCCACATCGCAGAAGTTCACGGTATTGTGTTCGACTTCCGCG
>JBCCQC010000329.1:0-5601 GCA_039024535.1 Chloroflexota bacterium | reverse complement strand
TGTTTGCACCCGGTGCTGTAGATATGAAGGGCGGGCTGGCTGTCGCCATCAGCGCGGTAAAGGGCCTGCTGGAACGCGGCGAAATGCCGTCCACGCACCCGGTGTGGCTGATGTTTACCAGTGATGAGGAAATTGGCAGTCACCACTCCATGCCGCATATCAAGGCAATGGCACAGGAAGCTGGACTGATCCTGGTAATGGAACCCCCGGCCCCCGGCGGCGCATTGAAGACCGGACGCAAGGGTGTTGCCACATATGATATTGAGGTCACAGGACGTGCTTCTCACGCTGGTAATCACCCGGAGGAGGGGGTAAATGCCGTGCTGGAAATGGCACAGCAGACGGTCGCCATCAGCAAGTTACAGGATTTGCGTAATGGTATTTCTGTGGCTGTGAACACAGTGAACGGTGGCACAGCAACTAACGTTATCGCGGCCCACGCAAAAGCCACTGTGGATGTGCGCACCTTCACACAATATGACATGGACTACATCCACGGCGAGTTAATGGAACTGCTGCCAAAAATCCCCGGCGCACAGGTCAATGTCACACTCCACCACATGCGTGGGCCGATGGAACGCAACGACCGGATGATTACCACGTTCGAGCAGGCCCGTGAGATTGGCAAAGCGATTGGCCTGACCATTACCGAGGATACGGTGGGCGGCGGCAGTGATGCCAACATCACCGCCAGCATGGGGGTACCCACACTCGATGGGCTGGGGGCACGTGGGGCAGGCCTGCACGCGGAACATGAACACGTGGTTATTCGTTCCCTGCCAGAGCGTGCCGCCCACCTTGCCGCCATCATGCGTGACTGGAAGTTTGACGGGTAGCTACAGGTTACAGGCGTCGAACGTTTCCAGTTCCAGCAGCCACAACCCGCCGTTCACGCCGGTTGCGCCCAGTGCAATCCGCATATTGTCCGGCGAGAGTATCATCTGTGCCCTATCCACTGTGGAGAGGCGCAGCGGCAACGGGGCCAGTTCGAAAAGCTCACTTTCGCGGCGGTCGTAGCAGTACAGGGTCGCGCTCTCGTTTTCGTCGTGCAGCGCGAAGTAAATCACATCCTCAGCCTGCACCCCGCCGCGTGAACGATAGACCGGGGCCGGGAAGTTATTACCGGGCAGTGTCTCCCATTCAAACAGCGGTTCAAATAACTCGCCCGCCAGTGGCTTAAGGTAAAACCCCGGCGTTTCGTCGTTGTTGAACGTGCCACTCACAATCAGCCGCGAGAGATCCGGTGTGGCGGTGGGCACTGTAACAGACGGCGTGCTGAAACGCTCTGGCGTGCTAAAGTAGGCCCCGGCGGTGCTGGCAACAAGGTACGTCACGCCGTCGCCATAGGCCCCATAGTAGTAGGCAATAAACCGTTCCTCTGGCAGCCACTGAATCCCCTGCAACGTGCTGCGGAATAACTCCTCGTCAAGGAGACGCCGGAACGTGCCGTCTGCCTCGGCGGTGAAAAGCGAGTTAATCGTGTCCTGATGCACGAGACGTGCTCCCCCGTTCGGTGGGAAGCTGAGAAACGACCGATTGAACAGCACATCATCCGTCAGTTCCAGCCGTTCGCGGGTTTCCGGGTTAGTGGCATCTTCTGTGCGGGGATGCTCTGTGGTCTCAGTCGTATCGCTGTCCGCATCATAGATGAACCAGTCGTAGGTGGTGAATACGTCGCTGTAGCAGCCCACACCATATAGCAGCGTGTTCGCTTCTGTCGTGACAGTTTCATCTTCCTCCAGAACTTCTGTAGCAATCCACTCCAGACCGGCAATTTCGCGGTTTGTTACCGGGATAATGCCTTCAACGGGCCTTGATCGCTCTGTAGGAGCTGCATCAATTTCGCGGCCCTGCACCAGAAATTCAATATTCTCGAAACGGATCGTATCCTCGTAGAACTCCAGCTTCGTGCGGAAGCGCTGTTCTTCACCCGGCTGGAGTTCAAAATCCAGCGGCACACTGCTACCACACTGATTGACCAGAAACCCGACGCCCTCACCGATGACATCATCGCCATCGTTGTAAATTTCTGCCAGAATCTGCACATCAGCAAAGGCAGTGCCAGTCTCATTGATGATTGTGCCGGTTGCTAACTGTTGCTCAACACCGAAGGCATCCACCACTGTATCGACCGAAAATGCCTCGACTACCAGATCATCCGACTGTGCCTGCACGATTGTGGCGCTCAACAACAATAGAATAAACACGGAAAATAACTGTTGCATATGCTTCCTGCTTCACCTTACCGAATATCAACGCGCCGCATTATAATGCTGGCTTTCATCACATGACAACATCCACAGGACGTAATCATGACGATTATTCAGGAACTCAAGCAGCTTTTTACCGAACAATTCAGCACATCGCCCACACACATTGTCCGTGCGCCGGGTCGTGTAAACCTGATTGGCGAACACACCGACTACAACGATGGGTTTGTGCTGCCAATGGCAATTGAACACGCGATATATATCGCGTTACGCGCACGCAAAGATGACACCGTTCACATTTTTGCTTCTAACTTTGACGACACATTCGCATTCAATCTGGAAGACTTCAAAAAGGATGGGATGAGTCCGGCAGAGTACGTCAAGGGGATGACACGCGCACTCCAGAACGCCGGGTATAACCTGCGCGGATGGGATGGTGTGTTGAAAGGTGATATTCCGATTGGTGCGGGTCTATCCTCATCTGCCGCGACAGAGATGGCAATCGGGCAGGCGTTTAAAGCAGTGGGCACCATAGATGCTACCCCGGCGCAGATGGCGCAGATGGGCCAGTGGGTAGAAAATGACTGGTTGGGCCTGGGCAGCGGCATTATGGATCAGATGATTAGCGCCTCCGGGCAGGCTGGCAGCGCCCTGCTGATTGATTGTCGCTCGCTGGATACAGAGCCGGTTCCACTGCCAGAGGACACAGCCGTAGTCATCCTCGACACTGGAACGCGCCGTGGCCTTGTGGATAGCAAATATAACGAGCGCCGTCAGCAGTGCGAGGAAGCGGCGACCTTTTTCGGGGTGCCCAAATTGCGCGACCTCACGCTGGAGCAATTTTTTGCTCGTGAGCAAGAACTGCCAGAACTTCCGCGTAAACGGGCACGCCATGTCATCACCGAAAATGAGAGAGTGCTTAAAGCCCGTGATGCACTGAAAGCTGGAGATGCAGCAGTGTTCGGGCAGTTAATGAACGCAAGTCACGTCAGTATGCGTGATGATTTTGAGATCAGTTCCGATGCATTGAACGCGATGGTCAATCATGCACAGCGCCAACCATCCTGTTATGGCGCACGGATGACCGGGGGCGGCTTCGGCGGGTGTGCTGTGGCGCTGGTCGGCCGCGATGCTGCCGAAGTTTTTTCTGAAGTTGTAACACGAGATTATGTAGCACAAACCGGCCACACACCCGCTGCCTATATCTCCCAGCCCACACAGGGCGCAGGTATTCTCGACTAACGTCTGCTACAGGGGGCACGCCCGTGCCCCGACTGAATCCCCGAATGAAATAATTTTTTACACCTTTCAGCTAACACTTCATTGGCGCATCTGTAGGATTGCGGTATTATTATTGTTACAATCCGGTTTTAAAAGTTTGGTAACTGTAGCATCAGAGGATGACAGAATGGTCTCCATACAGAGCGAAACCCATCAAATACTGATTGTTGAGGACGACGAAAACACTGCCGAGATGATGCGATTATTACTGGCCGATGCCGGTTATGAGGTGATGACGGCAGATATGGCCGAGGCAGCAATTGATCGTATTGAACTGGGTGTTCCTGATCTCATCCTGCTGGATCTGCATTTGCCAGATGCCCACGGCATTGACTTCTTGAACTCTGTGCGCAGGCAGTCCTTCATCCCGATGATCGTCATCAGTGGCTTCACCCATCAGCAAGAGAAGGTCGCTGCACTGGAAGCTGGCGCCGATGATTTCCTTGCCAAGCCGTTCGCCAAAGATGAACTGCTGGCCCGTGTAAAGGCGTTGCTGCGCCGTGTAGAGTGGACGCCAGAACCACAAACACGCATCCGGGTGCGCAAACTGGAACTGGACATGCCACGGCGACAGGCCATGATAAGCGGTAGAAGGCTACATCTCACGCCAATTGAATATGGTTTGCTGGCAACCCTTATGCGCCGCGCCGGGGAAACCGTCACCCATAATGACCTGCTGCTGGCGGTATGGGGAGACAACTACAAGGGTGATTTTTCTGTGCTGCGGGTCAATATTTCGCGGTTACGCCAGAAGCTGGAAGACAACCCGAGGCGACCACGCTACATTGTTACTGTCGCAGGGCAGGGCTACACTATGCCGATTGAGTGAGCATGTCAACGCGCGATTGCGAAAGCCTCTGGTTCGCAAACCATCAGCACATGGGCGATTTCATACCCGATGAACTGCTCCTCACCGTCCACTGTCATCTTCAGCGGCCCATTAAAGGGCGCTTTTTCCATCAGTGTGAAGGTGATTCCCGGCTTTAAGCCCAGCGAGTCCAGATACTTCAACAGCTTTTCATCGTGGGTGTGAACCCGGCTGATCGTCCAGTCCTGCTGGACTGATGCGTCGTGCAGGGGTATGTCTTTGATACGTGGCATTTTGCCTTCTGCACTGGGGATGGGTTCCCCGTGTGGGCAACGGTTCGGAAAGTCCGTCATCATATCCATCCGGTTGACTACCACGTCACTCACAACAGATCCCATTTCATCAGCCGCCTCGTGAACCTCGTGCCAGCCGAAAGCCATCACATCGACCAGAAAGCGCTCTACAATGCGGTGCCGCCGGATGCTCCGTAGCGCCTCACGCTCACCCGCCGGGGTCAGGATGATGCCCCGATACGGCTCATGATCAACAAAACCACCCTCTTTAAGCCGCTGCACCATGCGTGTCACAGCCGGTGCAGAAACATGCATTTCCTCCGCAATGGCAGATGTCGATACATATGGGTTTTCATCCTGGTAGTATGCAATGCGGTACACTTCCGCGAGGTATTCCTGCTGTTTGTAATTCGCTGTGTTCATGCAGCAAACCCACTCCGGCTGGTATTTTGATTATGTTCATCAGCATAAATGATAGCGGATGTGCCGATGTTTGCACAAGGTTAAATCAGGAATTCAATCCGTTAAACTTTCGTCAGATGGTAATGTGAGGAGGTAGGCAATCAGCGCGTCAATGTCTTCCGGCGGAATTTGCGTTTGCAGTTGATGGGCACCCGGCAGGCTGAACACGTCTTCCAGCGTTTGTGCAGACCCATCGTGGTAATACGGGGCGCTCAACCATAGCCAGTTTACTGTCGGGGTATCGAATGTACCACCGGTTCCCACGTCATAGCTCTGCTGGTTCGTGCCCACCGGCAGCACATGGCAGGTATTGCATTCCTGCTCAATATAAACGGCTTCGCCCCTCGCAATCAGTGCGGCATCTGCCGTAATCGGGCTGGAAGTGCCACGTAATGTTTGCATGTAGATAGCGATTGCATCCAGATCAGGAGACAGACCGGTGTGTGGGTCGCCGTCTGCTGGCTGAACGTCTGCATCTGCAAGGAATCCAGTGCCGGCCTGTACCTCCCGTATCCGCAACTCAACGTCGGCCAGTTCATCCCACGTG
>JBCCQC010000328.1:0-5613 GCA_039024535.1 Chloroflexota bacterium | reverse complement strand
CCGGAACCGTGATTGCGATACGTCGTCGTAGCCGCATGGATAGACTGCTGGCGGTGCTGGCCGTGACCGGTGTGCTGACGTTCGTGGGGTTATATGGCATCTACCGGAGCTATTACCTGGCGCATACGTTGCCGCTGCTGCTATTGCTGGCGGCTGGCGCACTCCATAATCTGGACAATCGGCGCGGGGTGGCAGTCGTGCTGCTGGCTGCCGCGAGTGTGGGCGTGCTGGCGCGGGGTGTGGCAAACGTCCCGGCACAGGACTACCGCCCGGTGCTGCCAATGGCAACCGCCATGCGCGAACATCTCCCGGCGGGGACGCGCGTGGTAGGGTTAGACCCGCTGTATGTCCGGCTGACAGATACACATTTCTTCGAGCAGCAGGCGTACAATCTGCTGGCAGTGCAGCAGGGCATCCCGCCGGGGGCAGTGTGGGAAGTGGTGAACCCGGAGGCCGTGGTGCTGATTGAACGGTATCCGCTGGAGGTTCCGCCGGGGCTGCTGGCGTACATGGACGCAGAGAGTTTCAACCGTGTGGACTGCTGGACGCATGAGATTACTGGCGAGGTAGGGCTTTACCTGCGTGGTGAGAGGAATGATGGCCCGTGCGAGAGTATCCCGTGATAGCCCCTGTCACACCGCAGAACGCAGGGCACGGGCGTTGTAAGCCAGGATCAGCATCAGAATAAGCAGGAAAATCATAGATACACGCAGCGAGGCCACCTGTGCAACGAAGCCAATGATGGGTGGCCCGGCCAGAAAACCGGCATAGCCCACTGTTGCAACTCCGGCAATACCCGCACCGGGGGAGATGCCCTCGCGGTTGCCTGCACTGCTGAACGCCATCGGGATGACCAGCGAAATACCCAGCCCCACCATAAAAAACCCGGCAGAAGCCGTTGCTATAGTCGGGACGCTGATTGCCATCAGGATGCCCGCTGCACCCAGCAGCCCACCGAACCGCACAATTTGCACTGGCGGAACACGTGCCGCGAGTGTATCCCCGGAAAAACGACCCGTCATCATCGCAATCGAGAAGGCAAGGAATCCGAACCCGGCAGATGTTTCATCCGCGCCGACCACATTCTCCAGATACAGCGTTGACCAGTCCGACATTGCCCCCTCACTGATGGCCGCGCAGAACGCCAGCAGGCCCAGCAGCCACAGGGAACGCGGCGGCAGCGAAAACACAGCGCTCTGCTGCCCCTTTTCACCATCAATGTGAACAAGGCCGATGAACGCAACCAGTAAAACCACAAGGAACAGTAGCCCAACCAGCAAAAAGTGTGGCAGCAAGCCCACTTCCATGTAACGTGCCAGCCAGCCCATGCCACCACCGGCTGTCACCCCCACACTGAAGAAGGCATGGAACGAGGACATGATCGGTTTGCCGTTCAGTCGCTCCACTTCCACGGCCTGCGCATTCATGGCAATATCCGTAATGCTATTGGAGGCACCAAAAACAAACAGCGTCACCCACAGCGAGATAAAATTCGGCGCAAGAGCCAGCAGCGGCAGGAGGAGGCACATGATACAGCCCGCAATCAAGGTTACAGTGCGACTGCTAAAACGACTGATGAGACCCCCGGCCATTGGCAGCGCCACAACAACGCCGACAGATAACCCCAGCAGCGCCAGCCCCAGCGGGCCTTCAGACAGGCCCAGCTTCTCGCTGACATCTGGAATACGGATGGCCCAGTTTGCAAGAACGGCCCCGTCGATGAAAAACGCAACCATGACAGCCAGCCGGTTAACCCGTACAGACTTTTGCGAGGATAGGGTACCCTGTGCCATGCGGCTTTGCTCCTGTGATGGGCGAATCAGTAGGGGCTGCTTTCACCCGCGTTTGAACGGCGCTGTGCATCGGCACGCTCAGTGACTTCGAAAGTACGGGCGACCTGTTCGAGGAACGTTTCTGCACTGCGCAGGCCGGGGAACATCTCAATAGTGGCGCGGGGCGTATCGGCAAGGCCCATGTTGAAGGCCAGCTTGCGGGCCATGCCCAGTGATAGCCGGTCGCGCTGTTCTTCTGGCATACTTTCGCGCCGTTGCAGGTACCCCACCAGTACACGGCGGTCTTCTGTCGTCAGGTTGTCCAGTTGAATACGCTCATCCAGCGGACTCATGCGCGACAGGTGAATATAGTCAACATTTACGTCGTCACGCAGCGATTGCAGCGATAACCCGGCACGCTCTTTCACAACGATGGTGCCCCCGGCGATGTCGCCGAGGCGCTGCACGTATCTGGAAATAAACATGGACAGTAACCCGGCACCGTAAAAAACCGGGAGGAAGTCGAACAGGCGTACCAGATTGCGCGTGAGGGCGGCGGAAGTTGTGACGGGACGACCGTTGTTCATCACCACGCGCAGGCCAACGCGACGCTTGCCGGGGGTTTGCCCATTCCAGAAGAACTCGAAAAACAGGTGGTAAAACATAATCACCAGAAACACAATCAGGCCAAAGGCCGCCAGTGTCCATGTTTCGCGGCTTTCTGACGGCTGGTAGAAGTAGCCCCGGAAAAACAGCACGGCCAGCAAACACAGGGTAATGATGATAATCGCATAGTCTATAAACGCAGCAAGGAAACGGCTGCCATACCCGGCAACTTCAGCCTCCAGCACGAGGTTTTCTGGCGTGTCGATGAGCAGATTATCATCCTGCTGGTAGTTGTTATACATGGTGCAACCTCCGGGTAGGTGTGAATGTGGTTCAGTCTTCCAGCAGGGAGTAAGCGATGGCTTCGAAATCCTTGCCCTGTGCAGATGCACGGGCAGCACCCACGCCGATTTTCCAGCCTGTCAGGTAGCGGCGCACATCGTGGCGCAGGGCATAATCACAGGACGGATGGAGCAGAACAGCCCCACTCAGCACCGTCGCGCGGTGATCGTCACCGTGGGCGTGGGCAAGCACAGCATACCCCACCACGGCATGTAGCGTCTGCGGCGGCAGTGAGGACGAAAGGGCACTGCTTAACGCCTGGCGCAGGTCGTGCAGGGCAGAAGACGTGCCGCCCTGCTGCGCACGGGCGATGGCAAGATTGGACAGGTAAAACGGCATCTGCTGGTGCAGCCGCAGCTTATCCGCAAAGTCGATGGCGGAAAGGAAGCGGGTTTCTGCACGGGCATAGTCCTTCAGGTGCAGCGCAAGCGTCCCCAGGCTGTTGATGAGCATCATAGCCCGCTCACTGTGATTGGCGGAGACGGCTGCGAAATAGGCTTCTTCCAGCACGGCTTCGGCATCCGCAATGTCGCCACGGTACAGCGCAATGGTGGCAATGTGGTTGAGGATGTGAAGCTGCATATTGATGTCGTTTTCTTCCTGGACGAGTTCATCGGCCTGGTAAAGGCAATCGCTGGCGGCGGCGGTGTTGCCCATGCGCCAGTACACATCGCCAAGGCTGGTGAGCACACGGGCATGAACCTCTTCCGACGTGTCCGGGTCAATATACTGGCGGGCTTCCGTCAGCAGGTCACGTGCTTTTCCGTATTCCCCCTGGTCTGCGGCCACATCCCCCAGGATGGACAGCACCCGGGTCTGTTCGTCGCGGGTGGGGTTACGGCGCAGCGCCATGTTAAGCGAGGCATTTGCCGCACGGAAGTTGCCCAGGCGGTAGTGAATTTCCCCCTGGTAAACAAAGACACTGGCGGGGGTATCGGCACCTGTGATGACGGCAGCACGGCTGAACAGCGCAAGAGCCTCACGGTAGTCACTGATGTGGAAGGCCTGTTCTGCGGCGATGCGGGCGTAATGGGCTTCTTGTTTCGGGTCTTCTGCGGCAGACCAGTGGCGCATCAGGCGCAGGGCATAGTCAATGTCGCCAGGGTAGGTGCGCTCGATGGCATCGGCCACCATTTCGTTCAGTTTAGGCCGCTGCGAGGGATCCAGCACGTCCAGGATACCATCACGCATACGGTCGTGGGCAAAGCGCCAGCTATCGCCCACAGCTTCGAGAATCGCCGCGTTGGAACACAGCAGCAGCCATTTTTCGAAGTTCATCACCGGGTCAATATTTTTCAGGATGTGCAAATCCAGTGTGCGCCCATACACAGCGGCCAGGCGCAGCATCGGCAGCGCGTCGATGGGCAGGCGGCGCAGGCGTCGCTCAATAACCGTGCGCATACTGCCGCTGAAAACCGCCTCCGGCAGGGTGACGGCCCCGATGTTTGCCAGCTTACCGGCTTCCTCTGCCAGCACGCGCACCACCTCCACAAGGAAGAAAACATTGCCTTCGGTCTCGCGTTCCAGCAGGTTGAGCACATTGCGCTGGCGGCCCACACTTTCACCCAGGATAGACACGCTCAGTTCAAGGATTTCGCGGTCAGTAAGGCGTTCCAGCGTCAGGGTTTCTGTATTGGGCAGAATCTCCGGTAGCTGTGGCATTTCCTCGTTGCGGTAGGTGCCCACAATCATCAGGGGCAGTTCATCCACTTCGTTCAGCAGCAGGCGCAGGATGTCGATACTTTCATCGGCCCAGTGCAGGTCTTCTGCAATGAGCACCACAGGCCGTTTTTGCTCACGGAACAGTGTTTCTATCGCACTGGCGAGGCGCTGCACACCGGCACGTTCGCCCACGTCCGGGACTTCCGGAATTTCCCGTTCCAGCAGGGCATTAATATCCGGGACGACTTCACGCAGCACGCCCAGTTCAAAGTCTTTGAGGTTAGAAGACAGCACCAGCCGTCTCGCCACATCACGCCACATCTGGTACTGCACGCCGCCATCCACGGCCTGCCCACTCAGCACCAGTGCGCCAGAAACCATCGCCATAGCCCGCACTTCTTCTACGAGGCGGGATTTGCCCACCCCGCTTTCGCCGCCGATGAGCCACGCACTGCCCTGTAGATTGGTCGGGTGGGTCACGTTATTAAGCGCACTTTCCAGCCGCAGCATTTCGCGTTCCCGCCCCACGAAGTTGGCCGCCTGGATGTAGCTATCGCGGATGGTGGCCGTCTCTGCAATGTCTGGCGAGTTGATGTATCTTGCCAGTGCAGCGATAACTTCTCCGGCACCGGCATAGCGGTTGGCCGGGTCTTTATCAACCAGATGCTCAATGATGTCGCGCAGTTCCGGTGGCAGGGTGCCGTCAAGGTCTATATCTGTGTGGATGACGTACTGAATAAGCCTGACCGGGTCAGATAGATCAAACGGGTGCTCACCATAGAAGATTTCGTAGGCCATAATGCCCAGTGCATACAGGTCGCTCTTTTCACCCGGCGGGCTACCCAGCAGCACTTCCGGGGCCATGTAGCCCAGCGTGCCAGAAAGCCGATCATCCAGCTTTTGATCCATGTGGCTGACCTGAACCGCCAGGCCAAAGTCCAGCACCCTCGCAGTACCATCAACGACGAGAACATTTTCAGGCTTCAGGTCACGGTGAATGATGCCGCGCCGATGCAGATAAGCCAGCGCCTGCGATACCTGTACCATCAGCCCGATTTGTGCGGACAGTGGCAAACCGCGTGCGAACTCTACGAGGGTACTCGGGTTATGGAGCAAGTCCATTGTATAGTAAGGCAGTTGTTCCTCATCAAAGCCATAGTTGATGACACTGATGATGTGCGGGTGACGCAGCGACGACAGCATCCTGAATTCCTGGGCGAGTGCCAGCTTG
>JBCCQC010000327.1:0-5617 GCA_039024535.1 Chloroflexota bacterium | reverse complement strand
CGACACGCAAATGGCGCTGGCTGTGGGCGAGGCCATTGTGGATACCACGCCACCCTATGCGCCGGGAAACCTTGGGATAGAGCTACGCCGTACCTTCATCGACTGGTATGACGACCCACAGAATAACCGCGCCCCCGGCGTAACCTGCCTCACGTCTATTGAAGGCGTTATTGCGGGTGCCGCATGGCGCGATGCCACCAACATCAGTTCAAAGGGGTGTGGTGCAAACATGCGGGTGATGCCGGTAGGCTTGCTGGCTGAGGATGCCGCCACTCGTGCGGGTGTTGCACAGTTCCAGGCAGCATATACCCATGCACATCCAACCGGCCTTGCCGCCGCTGACCTGACAGCGTTTGTTGTTCATGACCTCGCTACCGGCGGCACGGTGGATATGCTGCTGCAACGTACCCGTGCCTATGCTGAATCACAGCGGCGGGTGTATCACACGGACTGGCTTGGCGATCTTTCTACACGGGCATTCATATTTGCAACACCGGAGGACTACATCGAGCACGGCTGGCAGGAATGTATCGGCATTGTGGACAGGCTTGACACTGCGGTGGCAAATATGGATCGGCAGAGTGACCCCTGCCTTGCTACTGGCGCGGGATGGATTGCTGAAGAAGCCTTCGGGACGGCGTTGCTGTGCTTCCTGATGTACCCGGACGACCCGGCAGCGGTGATTCAACGTGCAGCGGTTTCCAGTGGCGATTCGGACTCTATCGCCTGCATTGCCGGGGCGTTCGCCGGTGCTTACCGGGGAATTGATGCATGGGATCCGACATGGCGCTGGCGCATTGAGTATAAGGAGCGTATTCAGGCGCTGGCCGATGCAATTATCAGCCGCAACGAAACCATAAGCGCATAGCAAAAGAGGCCCGGAACAGTCTACCGGGCCTTTCTGTCACGCGCTCAGAAATCGCGGTAGCGCGGCTTGTACATCGTCGCAGCGATGGCCCCTTCTAGGTCCACAGGTTCGGGATGGGTCGCCAGCCCGCTATTGTAGGCCACACGTGCCACAGCAGCGGCGATTTTCAGTGAAATTCCCCGGATGTTGGATAGTGCCGGGAACACCCGCCCCAGCCGCAGGTCGTCGTCACCCACCAGACCGGCCAGCGTGCGTGCTGCCACATCGAACATCTCATCGGTGACGTGTGCTGCACCACTGAACATCACGCCAAGCCCCACGCCGGGGAAGATGTAGGCATTGTTGGCCTGCCCCGGCACCAGATGATAGCCTTCGAAGTCTACCGGGGCAAACGGGCTACCACTGGCAAACACGGCGCGGCCACTGCTCCAGATGTAAGCATCGCGGGCGGTACACTCGCTGTTGGCCGTGGGGTTACTGAGCGGGAAAATGATGGGGCGGTCGTTGATTTCGCTCATCATCTGGATCACGCGCCCGGTGAAAATCCCGGTCTGGCCGCTGACGCCGATAAGGGCCGTTGGCTGTACCTGCTCAATGGAACCGCGCAGGCTGATTTGCTGTGGCGCATCGTGGGCAAAGGCCAGCTTGTGCGCGTCAAGGTCATCACGGCTGCTGACGACAAGCCCCCTGCTATCTACGAACCAGCAGCGCAAACGCGCTTCTTCCTCGGTCAGCCCCTCGGCCACCAGCGCACTCACGAACAACTCGCCAATGCCAATCCCGGCTTCGCCTGCGCCACTGAACAGAATCTTCTGCTCTCGGAAGGGTACGCCGGTAATGCGCGTCGCAGAGAAGATGCCCGCCAGCGTGACGGCTGCCGTCCCCTGAATGTCATCGTTGAAGGTGCAAGCGCGGTCGCGGTATGCTTCCAGCAGACGGAAGGCGTTTTCTGTGCCGAAGTCCTCGAACTGAACCAGTGCGCCGGGGTATTTCGCCTCCACTGCGGCAAATACTTCTTCAATCAGCGCGTCGTATTCCGGGCCGCGTTCGCGTTCACGGTGCAGGCCCAGGTACAGCGGGTCATCGCGGAGTTGCGCGTTGTTCGTGCCCACGTCTATCGTAATCGGCAGGCAGAACGCCGGGTCAATCCCGGCGCAGGCCGTATACAGCGACAGTTTGCCGTTCGGGATGCCCATACCGTTTGCGCCAAGGTCGCCAAGGCCGAGGATGCGCTCACCGTCTGTCATCACGATCACGCGCACGTCACCATTCCAGTTATCCAGCATCTGCGCCACATGGCCGCTGTCTTCCAGCGAGATGTACATACCGCGCGTCCGCCGGAAAATATGCCCGAACGTCTGGCACGCCTTGCCGACGGTAGGCGTGTACAGAATCGGGATCATTTCCTCCAGATTATTCATCACCACATGGTAAAACAGCGTTTCGTTGCGATCCTGCAACCCGATCATGTAAATATACTTTTCGAGGCTGTTCGTCTTGCGCCGGACGTTTTCCAGCACGCGGGCTTGCTGCTGTTCGATGGTTTGTACCTGTGGGGGCAGCAAACCGCGCAGGCCCAGTCGTTCGCGTTCTTCATGCGTGAATGCCGTGCCTTTGTTCAGGGTGGGGTCGTGCAGGAGGGCTTCACCGCGCAGGGTTGTGCCTGCATCGGCTTGCAGGGGGAGCGTAACATGACAGTCCATGAGGATTGACTCCAGCTATTTTTCACAATCGTACCCATCATCATATGTTTCCATATGGTTGGCATAGTGACGCACGTCACCATGATGTGTGTAGAATGTATTTTTACTTGAACCATCACGGTAACAGGCGCATAATGACGCCGTTTCGTTCAACTGGCAGGTACGCCGTATGTCCAAAATCACCGCACGCATTCATCTCTTACTATGGCTACCCATACTGTGGGGCATTGCAGGCTGCACACTCGTCGGGGAGCAAATCGAAATCCCACCCACGCCCACGCTGCCCACCGTGGAATTTCTGTTCCCGGAGAACAACGCGCAGGTGTTCGAGGGTACGGATTTAACGCTGGATATTGTGGCGCGGGATAGTGTGGGCGGTATTGGCCGCGTGGAATTGTTCGTGGATGAGCTTTCTGATGGGGAGCCATACCGTGAAGTGATGCCAGAGCAGGACGGCGTGATCCAGACGTACCGGGTGGAAATGAACTGGCTGGCAGCCGGACTGGGGCGGCACCAGTTTACCGCTAAGGCCTATCGCAACGATGGTACCCCCAGCGACGAAACGACGATTATTGTGGAAGTCATCCCCCGCGAGTGACCCCATCGGGATGGTATAATGGTTGCTCAGATTTGTAGTTAGCAAGGAAATTCTAATGGCTTCTTATTTAATGCGTATGAACGTCCGACCGGATGAAGATGCAGTGCCCAGAGCCGAACTGAGCCGGTTGCAGCAGATGTTCGATACCTTCTCTGCTGAAGTACGAATTCACGGTGAACCCGTGGGCTGGGAAGAAATCAAAGAGGTAGAACTCGTCAATGCGCCCACCGTCGGCGGGCTGGGCGGTATGGTGCTGGGCTTCTTTATCAACACGCAGGATCGCTACCATGTGGGTATTTACCTGCGCCGTGACGAAGCGGTGCTGGCGAACCTCACCATGAAGCAGGTGCTCTACGTCATGCAGTCCATCGCCTACTATGCCCCCAACCCTGTCTCCTACACTGGCGCTGATGGTATCGTCCCGCTGACGGAGCTTTAAGTATCTACCGCTTTTATCCTGCAATCCTGTGTATCTGGCTGGCATTGCTGGCCGGGTGCGCGGCCTCGCCCCCGCCACCCCCGCCGCCGTCCGTGTGGGGTGATGTCGTTGTCGCTGGAACTACCGAACAGACCAGCGCCCCGGCCCTGATTGCTGCCGGGGAACGTACCACGCTGGCATGGGTGGGCGCGGGTGGTGCCGGGGTACATCACGATGCGGTTGCTATTCTGAATGGCAGTATCTCCCCGGTGGTCACGCTACCCCTGCCGCCGGTTTCACCGCGTAACAGTCGTCTGTTCCCTGCTGCAAGTGTGCGCAACGGGCATCTGCTGTGGCTGGATGTGGACAATGACGGCGTGTCACAGTTGTTTACCGCACTGGTCGATGAATCACTGGGGATATTTCGGGGGCCGCTGGCCGTCTCTGAGAGTGGCGCACTGTGTTTTGACGGGTTCCGGCGGCAGGATGGCGGTGTGGATGTGCTGTGGGCGAGTGTAGATGATACACTGCACGGTGCAACGATTGACCCCGGTGGGCGCGTTTTGCGTGTGCGCGAACTGATGGATAATGCGGGGTGCCCGGCAGTGACGCGGACGTTTGACGCGCCGTATGTGCTGTGGCAGAGCGACGATGCACTGTTCGCGGGGCGGTTTGTGGGCGCTGGCCTGCTGGATGTGCTGGCCGTTGCAGAGGCTCCGGCATATGGGGAGGCTGACCGTATACGCGAACTCCGTGCAGGCAGTGACGGCACGCGCCTGTACACCTTCTGGAACATCAGCCGCGCCGATAGCACTGACGAAACGTGGTTTACAGGTGGCCTGCCCGGTGAAATGTGGCCTGCACCGCGCCGCTTAACCGTCACACCGGATGAAACTGCCCGCTTCGATACCACGCTCAACACCGGCATTACGTTTACTGCTACGGAAAGCGCCAACGGATTCATGACGGCATGGGCGGCCCCACTGCGCGGCGTGACGGGGGTGCTGCCCGTTGCGGCAGAAATTAACGGCGACCGCCTGAGCATCATTTACCTGCAAAATGGCGCGGTCGTTGGCTACCAGGAAGTGCTGCCTGCACGCCCATTGCTTGGCTCCCCGGAACTGCAACTGGACACCGACCGTCACCTGTACCTCACGTGGGGCGAACCGACCGAGGTTGGCCCCGCGCAGATGAAACTTACCTCCACGCGGGATTTGTTGAGCGAAAATGTGCGGTAGAGGCGCAGTGCGCTGTGCCCTATATGCACCAACTTAAGGAGAGAGTTATCTTCAAAGATGACTAAACTGGAAAAGAAGAAAGCTTTCTCTGATGACAACGATACCGGAACTGGCAGAGCTCATGCAGATGATCTGGCAAAAAAACTACAGCGGCAAACGGGGCTAAATCAATAAGCTGAAGCGAAAATCCAGGAAGAACAGTCATGGCACGACGCACCCCCAAACCACCGCCAACGCGCACTGAAACCGTGGAGTGTATTGCCACCGCGTGTCCGAGCTGTCGGAAGCCGATGTGGGTCAATTACGAAAACACCCGCGTCATTGTGACTGTGACACTGACTTCCGTTCGACCCGCACCACTTTTCAGCAGGATGTGTGCTCGCTGGATGGTTGATGCTTTGTTGCGGCCCTTTGTGACAATGGCCACTAACTTCCGCTGTTCTTTTTCCGTGAGGTTGACTTTGTGTTTGTCCATACCCTCATTCTACACCAACCCGTCAACCTCACTTTGTTCCTGTACTAAGTGCTCCGTCCGGTAAGTAGGCTGAATTAAGTGGGTTTGCGCCAGACGAAGGGATGGCGATGGGTATTCCAGTAAGCAGTGCCCTGCTCAACAGCCTTCAAGATCTCGTCAGCTTGAGTTGGTCTAGGTGTGAAGTCTATTGATCGGAGCATTTTTAAAAGCATCATACCCTGTTTTCACGTTATTTTTGATAACCTACATTAGTGCTCGACCACAAAGATAATCAAGGATACAGGCGTGCAAGTTTGGTGCGTGCCTGTGTGACATTG
>JBCCQC010000326.1:0-5618 GCA_039024535.1 Chloroflexota bacterium | reverse complement strand
GTTCGCGGAACTGCCAGCACACGGCCTGCTGCCCATGACGGCGGCCCCCGGTGGTGGCCCCAACGGGCGCAGTGCCGGTTTTATTGACCCGGCGACGACGAACCGCGTGATGATCGAACTCACATCTGACCCGGACGAGAGCGAGGCCTGATGCGCCAGACGAAATCACAGGTTTTTGCTGCGCTCCCGGCCCCGCTAACTGATGACCTGACACCGCAGATACGCGATGCGCTTCGGCAGCGGGGCGATAAGGTGGTGATTCTGGACGATGACCCCACCGGCACGCAGACCGTCCATGATGTGACTGTGCTGACGACATGGGACGCGACAGCGTTAACCCGTGCCATGCAGGATGAGTCCCCGGCTGTGTTTGTGCTGACGAACACGCGCAGCATGACCCCGGCGCAGGCCGAAATTGTGAACCGCGAGATTGCAACGAACCTGCACACGGCCTCACAGCAGACCGGGCGCGGGTTTGTGGTCATCAGCCGCAGCGATAGCACACTGCGCGGGCACTTCCCGCTGGAAACAGAGGTTCTCGCGGAGTCTATTGGCGGGCAGGTGGATGGTGTGCTGATTATCCCGGCGTTTATGGCCGGGGGGCGCTACACCATCAACAGTATGCACTATGTGGCTGAGGGCGACACGCTCATCCCGGCGGCAGAGACCCCGTTTGCGCGGGACGCGGCTTTTGGCTACAGCGCGTCCGATTTGCGCGTGTGGGTATCGGAGAAAACAGGCGGCGTAGTGTCCGTGGGTGATGTGGCAACGGTGACGCTGGATGCTATACGCACGGGTGGCGTTGACCACGTGTGTGAAGAGCTACTGGCGCTGCAAAATCATGCGTATTGCGCGGTCGATGCCATAGACGAGCGTGATCTGGAGGTGGTGGCACTGGCTGCACTCCATGCGGAGGCGCAGGGCAGGCGTTTGCTGTACCGCACGGCGGCGAGTTTTGCTGCGGCACGCGCCGGGATTACGCTGAGGCCCCTGCTTACGCCCGACGAACTGCGGACACAGCGCAACGGTGGCGGTCTGGTGGTGGTCGGGTCGTATGTGCCGAAGTCATCCAGCCAGCTAGCGTACCTGCTGGAACACACCACCATCGAACGTGCCGAAATCAATGTGGCGCAACTGCTGGATGATAGCTCACAGGCGGCAGAAATTGCGCGGGTGGTGGGCTATGCCCTGCCGCTGCTGCAAGCCGGTAAAACGGTGGCGCTCTATACCAGCCGCGAACTCGTCACGGGTAATGACGCCGCCAGCAGTTTGAGCATCGGTAACCGCGTCTCTGATAGTCTGGTGCAGATGACGTCACAGGTGCAGGGTGCAGCCCGTTTCATCGTGGCGAAGGGGGGCATTACCTCCAGTGACGTGGCGACGAAGGCATTACGGGTGCGGCAGGCGCGGGTAATGGGGCAGGTGTTGCCGGGGATCCCGGTGTGGGAACTGGACGACGACTGTGCAGAGCCACACATGATCTACGTGGTGTTCCCTGGCAATGTGGGCGGCGTGGAGGCGGTCGCAGAGGTGGTAGCAAAGCTGGAAGGGGGCGCGTAGTGCTGGCAAACACGGCTGAACTCCTGTCTGCGGCGCAGGCGGGGGGCTATGCGCTTGGCGGCTTTAATGTCTACAACCTTGAGGGTGTGAATGCTGTTATCTCCGCTGCTGAATCGAACGCCAGCTCCGCATTGTTGCAGGTTCACCCCGGCGCACTGGAACATGGCGGCCTGCCGCTGCTGGCGCTGTGCGTGAGCGCCGCTGACCTTGCCGATGTGCCGATTGCCGTGCATCTGGATCACTGCGCGGAGGCTAACATCATCGCGCAGGCGCTGGATATGGGGGTGTCGTCTGTCATGGCGGATGGGTCGCATCTGGACTATGACAAGAATGTGGCCTTTGTGCGTGAGGCTACGGAAGCTGCGGCGGCAAAGCATATTACCGTAGAGGGCGAACTGGGGCGCATCAGCGGCACGGAAGATGGCCTGACGGTAGAGGCAGTGAACGCTCGCATGACTGACCCGGAACAGGCGGTCGATTTTGTGGCGCAAACCGGCGTGCATATGCTGGCGGTGTGTATCGGTAATGTACATGGGCCGTATCCGTTCCCGCCACAACTGGACTTTGAGCGATTGGCGGCGATTCGTGAGCGGGTGGGCGTGCCGCTGGTGCTGCACGGTGCCTCTGGATTGCCAGAGGAACAGGTGAAACGCTCAATTGAACTGGGGGTGTGCAAGTTCAATGTAAACACGGAGGTGCGGCGGGCGTTTGTGAATGCACTGCGTTCCGGCACAGAGAGCGATCTGGTGCCGATGATGGTGCGTGCGCAGGATGCGATGCAGGCCGTGATTACGCAGAAAATGCAATTATTCGGCTCGGTAGACCGGGCATAGCAAAAAATGGACGTTAAATCATGAGACTAGAGGGAAAAGCCGCTGTTGTAACCGGCGCGGCGCAGGGCATCGGGAAGGCCATTGCGGTGCAGATGGCAAAAGAGGGTGCATCGGTTGTCATTGCAGATATTGACAGTGATCTGGGCGAGCAAACCACACACGACATCAACACCGGGGGGAGTGGAAACGCACTGTTCCTGAAAACAGATGTCTCGCAGCAGGCGCAGGTGCAGGCTGCCGTGGATATGGCGATAGCGGGGTTCGGCAAGCTGGACATTATGGTGAACAACGCCGGCATTATCATCCGGGATAGTGTGCTGGAGACAGCGCCGGACGACTGGAACCGCGTTTTTTCTGTCAACGTGAACGGCACGTATCACGGCACGGTGGCTGCTGCAAAGCATATGGTGGAGCGCGGCGAGGGTGGGCACATTCTCAATCTGGCGTCGCCAAATGGCGTCATCGGCCTGTATAACCGCTCCTGCTATGCGGCAACCAAAGGCGCGATTATGGCCTACACCCGCTGCTGCGCGACAGAGTTCGGGCAGTACGGCATCCAGGTGAACGCGCTGGCCCCCGGCTTTACCAATACAGAGATCAACGCCACGTTTTTTAACCCGCAGGTGTTGCAATCGCTGCACTTCCGGGTGCCGGTAAACCGCGTGCAGGAGCCAGATGAGGCCGGACGTAGTGCGGTTGCGATTGTCTCCGGTGACTTCCCCTACATGACGGGGCAGATTGTGTACATAGATGGTGGCTGGACGGCCTGCGATATTGATTACGGTGAACTGGGAGAGACATTTGGACGTGCAGGTAATTGATCTCACACTGCCGTTTGGCGATGGTAAAGCCGGGGTTACGTTTGAGCCATCGCTCAACATTGCAGAGCACGGTTTTAACACCACCACACTGAATATCTACAGCCACGCCCTCACGCACATGGACGCGCCGAAGCACTTTATAGAGGGTGGCAGCGGCATCGAATCCATTCCGCTGGAACGCTGCATCGGGACGGCGCATGTGCTGGATCTGACGCATAAAACCCCTGATAGCCTCATGACTGTAGCTGACCTCGAACCCTACGCGGATGTCATTAAGGCGGGGGCACGGGTGCTGCTGCGCACAGACTGGAGCACACACGCGGACGCGGACGACTACCGCACGCGCTTTCCGCGTATCTCGCCAGCGCTGGCGAAGTGGCTGGCTGAGTGTGGTGTGTGGCTTCTCGGTGTGGAAACCCCGTCGGTGGCATCGCTGGCCCCGGAAAACCGCGCCGAACTGACCGAAGTCCATCAAACGCTGCTGGGCTCGGATGTCATCATCGTGGAGGGGCTACGCAACCTGCACCTACTGCCGCCACAGGTGGAATTTACCGCGCTGCCGCTGCATCTACCGGGCTGTGATGGTTCGCCGGTGCGGGCGGTCGCCCGGATACCCGTAAACAAAGGATAATGAACTGTGAGAACACATAAAATTGTCGCGCTGCCGGGGGATGGCATCGGCAAAGAGATTATGCCGCTGGCACTGGACGTGATGAAAACGTTGCAGGACGCGGTAGGTACCTACACTCTCGAATTTGAGCAGTACCCGTGGGGCTGTGAGCATTATCTGGACGTGGGTGAGGTGATGCCGAAAAACGGGATTGAAATCCTGAGCCAGTACGACGCGATTTATTTTGTGGCCGCCGGGCACCCGGACGTAGACGATACACTCAGCGGGTGGGAGTTCATCTACCAGATGCGCAAGCAGTTTAAAGAGTATGTGTGCCTGCGCCCTATTAAGTCTTATGAGGGCATTGAAACGCGCATCACCAACAAGGCCCCGATTGACATGGTGATTATCCGCGAAAACAGCGAAGGTGAGTACACCGGCATGGGCGGTATCGCACATCGTGGCTTCCCGAATGAGGTTGCGGTACAGACGACCGTCATGACGCGGGAGGGTGTGGAACGCATTGCCCGCTACGCATTCGAACTGGCCCGCAAGCGCAATAACCACGTCACCAGCGTCACTAAATCCAATGCGCTGCAATATTCGCAGACGTTCTGGGATCGGGTGGTAGAGGAAGTGGCGCAGGATTACCCCGATGTGGCATTCGACTGGCTGTACGCCGATGCTGCGACCATGCGCTTTGTGCAGAACCCGGCATTTTTTGACGTGATCGTGACCACGAACCTGTTCGGCGACCTGCTGAGTGACCTTGGCGGCGCGATTGTGGGCAGCATCGGCCTGATGGCGAGTGGCAACATCAACCCGGAGCGTGATTTTCCGTCAATGTATGAGCCGGTTCATGGGTCTGCGCCGGATATTGCCGGGAAGGGCATTGCCAACCCGCTGGCGATGATTTTAGTGGGCGCCATGATGCTGGATGACCTCGGCGAACAGATTGCCGGTGATCTGCTGCGGGAATCTGTGGCCGCGACTATCAAAGAGGGGGTGTTGACCGGTGACCTCGGCGGTAGCGCAACCACATCAGAAGTCGCGCAGGCGGTACAGAAGCATATCATTGCGCTGGCCCCGACGCATGTGACGTAGCTCAGGGGAATTCGAACGTTACCAGAGGGGCCAGTTGATCTACTGTGGCGGGGCCAATGCCGCTCACGTTTTCCAGGTCTGCGAGTGTGCTGAACGGGCCGTTCGCCTCGCGGTAGGCGATGATGCGCCCGGCAAGGGCAGGGCCAATGCGTGGCAGCGTTTCGAGTGTGGCACTATCAGCAGTGTTCACGTTCACGAGGTTGCCGCCGCTCGGCGTCGCTAAACCGGCGGCGTTGGCTGTGTCTGCGTTCGTATCTACCACACCCGCGCCTGCACTGCCGGGAACCTCTCCGAATGCTGGAACATGCACCTGGTCACCGTCGCGCAGAATATCTGCGAGGTTCACGCGCTGTAAATCCGCGTTACCAGACGGGCCGCCCGCCGCCACAATCGCATCCTGCACACGCGCACCTGCCGGTAGCGTGATCGTTGTCTGCGGCTGGTTCACTGCGCCGGTGATGTAAATGGTATAGGGTTCATCGGTGGCTGTTGGCAGAGGCGTAAACGTGGGCTGTGGCGGCAGAATCTCGATTTCAACGGGGGTGGGGCGTGCCAGCAGTAAAATCACGCTGCTGGCAATCAGCGCAACGGCAACCAGCACGTAGGCGGCGAGGGTGGCGGCTTTGTTTGAGCGCATAAGGGTGTGTTATCGGGGGCATGGCGTGCCATGCCCCCACCCGTTTCTATCGT
>JBCCQC010000325.1:0-5619 GCA_039024535.1 Chloroflexota bacterium | reverse complement strand
GGAGCACCATACCGCCAATCTGCTTACCAACACGCCCACTGTACGTGAGCGGTACCTCGGCGCGGAGTTCCGACATGTACTGGTAGATGAATTCCAGGATACCAACGCGCGGCAGTGGGCGATTGTGGAGGCCCTGACCGATCCCACACAGCCAGCAGAAGATGAACCCTCGCGCCTGTTCATTGTGGGTGATCCGAAGCAGAGTATTTATAGCTTTCGCGGTGCTGATGTGAGTGTGTTTGACCGTGTGCGGCATGATCTCAGTCAGCCGCCAGCACAGGCCGCCGAAGTCGCGCTGGTGCGCTCGTTCCGCACCCACGAGCCGCTTATCGGGGTGTTCAACTATATTTTTGAGCAGTTGATGGTGCGGGAACAGGGCAGCTTTGCCAGCGATCATGAGGTGGAGTATGGCACGCCAATGGATGCACACCGTACAGCAGCCCCGTCAGCGTTTGCCCCGCTGGATGTGATGCTGATTGATACCTATGAGCGCACGCTGGACGGCAGCGATTACCTGCGCGACGATGACGACAAACCGAATCAGGAAATCAGCGCGGATGACGCCCGTGTGTGGGAGGCACATGAGCTTGCAGCCCGTTTGCTTGCCATTGTGGAAGACGAGCAGCGCCCGGTGTTCGACAAAGCTACCGGGATAATACGCCCCATACGCTACGGCGATATTGCTATGCTGTTCCAGACGACTACAAAAGTAGCCTACTACGAAGAAGCCCTGCGCAGCCAGGGCATCAACTTTGTAACTGTGGCCGGACGCGGCTATTACAGCCGCCAGGAAGTGTGGGATTTGCTGGCATTGCTGGAAAGCCTGTACAACCCGTATGACGACCTCTCACTGGCAACGGCACTGCGGTCGCCATTGTTTGCGCTCAGTGACGAGGCACTGTTTGCACTGCGGTTGCACCACGGGCAGGACGGCAAGCGTGTTCCCCTGTGGGACGAACTGATAGAAACGGCCAACGCGCAACAGCATCGCTTCGTCCCGGCAGATGAACTGCCCGTTGTGATCCATGCTGCTGAAGCCCTGCGTGGCCTGCACGCGCTGGCCGGACGCATCACTATCTCTGAACTGCTGAACGAAGCAATTGCCCGCACCGGCTACATGAGCACGCTTGTTGCACTGCCGCAGGGCGCACGCCGCCGCGCCAACGTGGAAAAACTGCTGCGCAAGGCAGCGGACAGCCGTTATGTTACGCTGAGTGGGTTTACGCAGTACCTCAGCGACATGAGCGAACGCGAAATACGTGAAGGTGAGGCTGAAACGGACGCTGGCGATGCCGTTCAGATTATGACGGTACATGCCAGTAAGGGGCTGGAGTTCCCGCTGGTGGTTTTGCCGGATGCGTCATGGAGCCGCAATGCCGGTTCCAGCAGCCTGCTGCTCAGCCAGCCGGGGATGGGCACCGTCTGCGCTATCTACGATGACACAGGCAAAAAGCAAAACCCTTTCGCCTACAACCAGATCAACAGAGTGGGCAAGCAAATTTACAATGCTGAGCGCAAACGTCTGCTGTATGTGGCTGCCACCCGTGCGCAGGATTACCTGCTGGTGAGCGGACAGGTGTGCTGGAAGACCAGCATCCCTGGCTGGAGTAGCAATGGCTGGCTGGAATGGTTGCTGGATGCGCTTGAACTCGGTGATACAACAGAAGCCGATGTCCACATCAGCTATGATTGGGGCCAGTTGCATCTCGCGCGGCCACTGCGCAAGCTGGACGGCGGCTCGCCCACCCGTCCATTAGATAGCGAATTACCCCTGTGGGAAAATGATGCTGTGCGTGCTGGCGAACCACTGCCCGGTGGTATCTATGTACCGCCACTGGTGCAGGCCATCCCCCCGGAACCCAACCGCTTTGCCCGGAACCTGACGGCCACGCAGATTGGCGACCTCGGCGGCGCAGATGCACACCCTTACTACTCCGAGCGTTTTCGGCGCAGTGTATTACAGGGTGCCCCGGCCAGAGTCAATCGAGTAATCCGTACACAGGACGACAAACCAACGGTTTCACCACGAATACTGGGCGAAATCGTTCATGAGGCGCTAAGATGGTGGCGGTTCCCGGATAAAGAGCATACGATGGAAGCCGAATTGCTGAGCTATGCATGGAAGTACGGTGTCGTCCAGCCCGATGAACTGAGCCACGCTGTCAACACCGCGCGTGGCTGGCTGCGCGATATGAAGTACACCAACGTATACCGCTGGATCAACGGTGCATCGCGCGTTTACCGTGAGATGCCCTTTGTTTACCAGACAGACAGGCGCGTGATCCACGGCGTAATTGATGTTCTGTTCCGGCGGCCAGACGGCACATGGGTCATTGTTGACTATAAGTCGAGCCAGGTTGATGGCTACATGGAACGCAACGAGGCTGCGGAACGCCAGAATATGCAGTTGCTGATGCAGCACGCCGAACGGTACCATTTGCAGGTGGGGGTATATGCTGCTGCTGTAGAGCGCTATCTGGCGTCACTGGGGGAGGAAACACAGCCCGAACAGCTCGACATTTACCTCCATTACCTGCGCTACGTGCAAGAGGTGCGGGTGAGCCATGACCAGTGGACATCTGCGCTGGCTAAATTAGAGAAACAAATTGGTCGTTTGATTGAGGATATTGAAATCTGATGATTCAACGAATTACAGGCCCGCTGCCAGAATGGGCCAGCCGCAACAATCCGCTACTGGGGTATCAACTGCGCCAGCACGAGCAAATTTCGACGCGGTCTCGGCTTCTGCGGGCGCTGGGGAGTGTGTTACTGTTGGCAGCCCTTGCAATAGGCGGGTATGCCGCCGCTACGAACGTGTTCAGCAGCCCTGCCGGTCAGAATTTGACGGAGAGCACCGTCGAGATTCTGTTTTATCCGATGGTGATTATTCAAACTGCGCTGGGGATCGGTGCGCTGGCCTTTACAATCGGGGCTATTGGCGAAGAGCGAGGCCATGAAACGTGGGATAACCTGCGTGCCACCCCCAGTGGTGCTGCACTTACCCTGCGCACCCGCTGGATCGCTGTATTTTACCGGCTGCGTCCGGGCCTTGTACTGGTCACACTGGTCAGGCTGGTGTTGATCGGGCTGGTTTTACGTGACCTGACGGCCTTCCAGGGCCGCTATATTGACCTGCTCATCGGTGGCGTAACGCCAGACGTCCCGACCGCCCTCGGCGGCATTCCATTTTCGGTGCCTGCCGCCGCCCTCATGTTATCATTGTTCCTGACAGCAGCGCTGTTGCTACCATTTACGAACGTCGCCTTTGATGCATCGTTTGGTCTGTTTCTGGCAACGCTGTTTAAACAGCGTCTGTACAGTCTGATCTTCCAGTTCGTGGGGTTCGTGCTCCGTATTGGTGTGGTGGGTGGGCTTATCTGGCTCACGCTCGGTTTTATTGCCAATACGCAGCCGCTGGAACCGTGGCAGGCATGGCTGACAGTTTTTGGGTTTGGTGCCTTTGCCGATTGGGGCCTGATGATGATGCACCTTGGTTTTTCCGGTGAGGTGTGGGGCACAATCCCGTATGGCATTTTCATCGGGTCAGTGCTGCTGCTGTATGCACTCGGCCAGGCCATGCTATCTGACCTGTTCCTGCGGTGGGCTGTTATACTTGCGGAAAACCGAGACTGAACCAGAACACGTGGGCTGTACGATACAGCCCTGAGTGCCCCACTAAAGTGCTTTTGACGAGATGATGAAGGTTGCAGTAGCGGTATTGGTTGCCAGCGGCACATCATGGACGTTACAGATGCGCATCAGCATCTGAATATCCGGGTCGTGTGGGTGCTTGCCCAGCGGATCCACAAAGAAAAATACGGCGGCCACTCGCTTTTCGGCCACCTGTGAGGCAATCTGTGCATCGCCCCCGATGGGGCCAGACAGCATCCGATCCACATCCAGCCCGGTTTTGTCAATTAAAAGCTGGCCGGTGGTGCCTGTGGCGATGATCCGGTAATTTGATAGGACGCTTTCGTTCTGGAGTGCGAAGGCGACCAGTTCCGCCTTTTTACCGTCATGGGCAATGAGGGCCAGCGTTTTTCGTTCTTCCGTCATGATGAACTCCCGTGAAATAAAAACACCCGCCAGTGTAGCGGGTGTATGCGGCAATCACCATGTGACGCTTCCCCAAAATGGTTGATGACGGCTGATTTTGCCCGACGACACCCGATGCAAAATCCAGCCACGCACTATGCGGACTGAAGCCCAACGACAAACCCGCCTGACCACTGATATTAGAATGGCGTGGCTGGCAGCGGGTTCAAAATCTGTCAGGATTGCGGCCCGCTCAGTAACGTTAAGTTTGTTTACGCTACACTCGCCTTTTGAAAAGTGCAGCAACCTGCAAAAACTTAACCTGAACTTAAGCGTAATGGCATGGGTTCAGGTACAATCGGGGGTATGAGACGAGTGATTATTCGCGTTGTATTTCCTGTTGTGCTGCTGCTGGTGTTTGTGGGTGGAGTGCTTCTGGTGGCATATCTTGCAGGCACTGCCGGTACGTTTACCCCGCGCATTGGTCGCAACACGCTCAACATCCCGCCTACGAACGCTGTTCCGGCCCCCGGCACACCCATCGCCCGCTTTGAGCAGGTCAGTCCGGCGGTGATTGATGAGTTTAACCAGTTTCAGTCCGGTTACAGTGCACAGTCTTCGTCAGCCTTCAGTATTGATGTGCAACCCCTCGGCGCCTACCTGCCACGCAGCGGCAATCGGCAGTTTGCGTTACAGGATCCCACGCCGCTGCCAACAATTTTCCCGTACCCCACATCGCCGCCACTGCCTGCACCACCCATCGCCGGAGAAAGCCTGCCCACTATTGTCCCCGGTGAGCGAACCTTTCCGTATATCCCCGGACAGAGTGACTGTGCCCCGCGTGGGCTGCCGGTTGATGGATTGCTCACACAGCGGTTCCATCGCTACCATCTCGCTGTAGATCTCGGTGTGCCACGGGGTACCCCGGTGGTTGCGACACACAGCGGGATTGTTCTCTATGCAGATTGGAGTAACATCGGATATGGGTACCTTGTAATTTTGCAGAGTGGGGCATTTATTACGTATTATGCACACAACACATCGTTCAATGTCGAGGCGGGACAGGCGGTGGGTAGAGGTAGCCTGATTGCATGGAGCGGCAATACGGGCAACAGCACTGGCCCACACGTCCACTATGAAACCCGCCTGAACGATATTCCCGTTGACCCGCTCACGTTCGATAATCGCGGTTACTTTAGCTGTTAGTAAGAGACAGGACGTTATGACACCCCCTCACTCCGATCCCGCACGTAAGCGTGTGTTCTTCATCTCGTGGCGCTGGCGGCTGGTAATTCCGCTGGCGATTGTATTGACGCTGATGGCAATGGCCGGGGCGTATGCGGTAGCCCTGCGTTTCGGCGGTGGCCTGAGTACATCACAGGATAACATTCTGCTGGAGGCTGTACGCGGTGTGAACACCCGTACCAGCAATCTGTACCAGCGTCAGTTGCAGGAGGCGCAGCGCATAGCATTTACTGTGGGTGTGCCGGAGGCGGTGGCCCGCCGCGAGGTGGACGTATTGCAGGATACGCTGGAAGCCACGGCACGTGTCGCTAACCTTGACAGTGTGATATTGACTGACGC
>JBCCQC010000324.1:0-5621 GCA_039024535.1 Chloroflexota bacterium | reverse complement strand
TCAATAACAAAGGCAGCCACGCTTCCAGATTGCTGCTTCCATCATAGTTTACCCACGGTGATACGGCTACGGGCTGTGGCCGTAGGTGGTGGTGGTGGTGGTGTAGGAGGTTGGAAGTTTGGTGGTACTGGCGTGGGTGGCGTGACCTCAATTACACCCTGGGTGACAACAATAACAGGCTGATTACCAATCCACTGTTGGGTAAGCTGGAAGGCATCGGCAGCACTGATATCTGCCACGCCGTCGCCGTCAATGTCTCTGTCTGGTGTCAGGAGTTGTTCGTCTGCGCCACCGAGTGCAGCGAAGACCGCGTCATTAAAAATCCGTCCCAGTGCGTCACCGGTCGCAGCGAGTGCAACGAACATTGCCACGATCACCAGTGTGGCAATCAGTGCGTATTCTACAAGGGTCTGTCCCGATTCACCTTTACGGCGGTGGGGAGATGATGGAGGGTATCTCTTCATAGTTTGAGAATCCTGGCTATAAACTCGTTTTCGATTTCGCCCGCCCGCCACGTGTGTAGCACGGTACGAATTTTTCACACCCTTGATGTTACCCGATTCCCCATCAAATTGAGTGTGTTTATTGTCGGTAGTTGTTGGAAAGTGTTTACAAATTATTTCAACTATTCGAAAGGCCCGCCACGCCCCACCTGCTTGTGTGCCGGGGGATGTCATGGTAGACTCTCGCAGCCCGAAATTGAGACCTATCCGATGCCAACACTCCTTGCAAAAAACATCAAAATGCTGGTGACGCATGATGCGCAGCGCCGCGAAATTGCCGATGGTGCCCTGTTCGTTCGAGAAGGCGCGATTGAGGCCGTGGGAACACTGGCTGATATGCCTGCTGAGACGGCAGATACCGTCCTTGATCTACATCATCACATTGTTATCCCCGGTCTGGTGAACACCCATCACCACATGTACCAGTCGCTTACCCGTGTGATCGCCCAGGATCTTGAGTTGTTCGGCTGGTTAAAGTCATTATATCCCATCTGGAGCGGATTGACGGGCGAAGCAGTGTATATATCTGCAAAATTAGCGATGGCCGAGCTTATGCTCTCTGGCTGTACGACTTCGTCAGATCATCTCTATATTTTCCCCAACGACTGCAAACTTGACGATGAGATCCGCGCTGCACAGGAAATCGGGATGCGCTTTCACGCTGCGCGGGGTTCTATGAGTGTGGGTGAGAGCAAAGGTGGCCTGCCACCCGATAGTGTGGTGGAAGCTGAACCGGACATCCTGAAAGAAACGCGGCGGCTTATTGAGGATTACCATGATGCTGACCGGCACGCAATGATGCGCGTTGTTGTTGCGCCGTGTTCGCCGTTCAGTGTGAGTAATGACCTGATGCGGGAGTCCGCAGCACTGGCCCGCAGTTATGGTGTACACCTGCACACACATCTTGCTGAAAACGCCAACGACATTAGCTACAGCGAAGAAGTGTATGGGATGCGTCCCGGCGACTATGCTGAGAATGTGGGCTGGGTGGGCCATGATGTGTGGCACGCGCACTGTGTAAAAATCAACGCGGACGAAATCGGGTTGTTCGGGCGTACAGGGACAGGCGTTTGCCACTGCCCCAGTTCAAATATGCGGCTTGCATCGGGTATTGCCCCGGTGCGACAAATGCTGGACGGTGGCGTAAACGTGGGACTTGGCGTGGATGGTTCGGCATCGAATGACGCAGCACATCTGCTGAACGAGGCGCGGCAGGCCATGCTCTTGCAGCGCGTGAGCGGCAACCCGGCGGCTCTCTCTGCACGTGAATCGCTGGAGATTGCGACACTTGGCGGGGCGGCGGTGCTGGGCCGTGATGATATTGGCGCACTGGCACCGGGTATGTCTGCGGATTTTGCTGCCTTTCGGCTGGATAGTGCCGGGTTTGCTGGCGCACTGCATGACCCGGTAGCGGCGCTGGTGTTCTGCCAGTCTGTAAATGCTGATGTAACTGTGATTAACGGCAAAATCGTTGTGAGGGACGGGCACATCATCACCACGGATATGCCTGTGCTGATGGAAAAACATAACGACATTTCACGCAAACTCATCAACGGTGAGCTATGAGTTTTTTGCGGCTGGGGACAGCCTGCGCCGTATTTGACGATGCGGGGCGGGCGTTGCTTTCCCGGCGTGGCGACCTTGACGTATGGAACCTCCCCACCGGGCGTTCAGACAGCGGTGAATTGCTGGTGGATGCTGCCGCACGCGAGGTACGCGAAGAAACGGGTGTCATCGTGAATGTGGAGCACCCGGTGGGGCTGTACTATTTCGAAGCTACGCGGCGGCTCAATGTGCTGTATGCGGGTTTTCCTGTAGGGGGCGAGGTGGCCGGTAGAACAGCCGAATCCACGGCGAATGCCTACTTTTCCCCGGATGATCTGCCAGAAAACGTGTTTGCTGACTACATGGTGCAGGATGCCGCTGCCGAAAAACGCCGTGCATTGTGTATCGACAACACCCCACGTACCGAAATTATGAAGCTGCGGCTGAAACTGGCAAGACGCTATGTGCTGAATGCGCTGCGAGGCCGCCCGGAACCGAAACACGTGCGGTTTGATGTGCGGGCCGTGGCCGTGATCTGGGATAGGCCGCACAAACGCATCCTGACGATGCACGGTAAACATGAGCGTGTGCTGCCCTACGTTCCCGGCGATGGTAAGCGTGCCCCGTGGGAGGAACTGGCGCGGGGGCTGCGCCGCTGGCTGAACACTGCGCCGGAACTGCACTGGGTGGGAGTGTGGCAGGATACTACCACGGATGCGATTGAGTTTGTGTTTGCCGCGACAGTTGACGAACACAGTATCGCCACTGCCACAGAGTGGCAATCCGCGCGGAATGCAGCGCTGATGAGCCGTGATGCACTGTATGTGAACTGCATAAAGTCTACCTATCGTACGGATTTCATCTGGTTGCTTGCACATCAGCCCGGTGACGTTAGAATCATCCAGCATTGATAGCAAACAGAGGAAAAATCGCACAATGGTAGACGCATCCATCATTGAGCAGATCAGGGCGAAAACGGAAAGCCACCGCGACGACATCATTCAGTTTTTGCGCGAGCTATGCGCCATCCCCAGCCATGACAGTGAAATCCGGGCGGTGGGCGAGCGCGTTCAAGAGGAAATGGAAAAACTGGGCTTTGACGAAGTGTGGTGGGATCAGATGGGTAATGTGGTCGGGCGCATCGGGGATGGCCCCATCAAGCTGATGTATGACACGCACATTGATACCGTCGGCATTGGCGACCCGGAAGAATGGGAGTGGGATCCGTTTGAGGGCAAGATCGAAGATGGCGTTTTCTTTGCGCGGGGTGCCGCCGACGAGAAAAACAGCACGCCTGGCATGGTCTACGGACTGGCAATTGCGCGTGACCTGGGCCTGCTGGACGGTATTACGGCGTATGTGTTCGGGAACATGGAGGAGCGCAACGATGGCATCGCCTGCCATGCGCTCGTAGAAGTTGAGGGGCTGAAGCCGGATTTTGTGGTGATTGGTGAGCCGACAAAGATGCAGGTCTATCGCGGTCATAAGGGCCGTGTGGAGATGAAAGTTGTGGCAAAGGGTAAGAGTGCCCACGCTGCGAGTAACTTTATGGGTGACAATGCCGTGTACAAGGTCGTGCCGATCATTGATGCTATCAGCAAGTTAGAGCCCGAACTGGGCGACGATGAATTTCTGGGTCACGGGCGCATTACGGTGACGAAGGTGGAAGTACAGACGCCAAGCCTGAACGCCGTCCCGGACGAGGCCACGGTATACATTGACCAGCGCATCACGTTCGGTGAAGACCCGGAGGACGCGCTCCAGCGCATCAAGGACATTTTTGGCGAACGCGACGACATCGAAGCAACTATCCTGTGGGATGAAGAACCGAGCTATACCGGTTTCAAGTTCGGCACAGACAAAATTTACCCGGCGTGGGCGTTGCCAGAGGAACACCCGTTTGTGCAGGCCGGTGTGCAGACTGGCGAGGCCGTCTATGGGGAGCCGTCTAACACGGGGAAATGGGACTTTTCCACAAATGGTATTTACTGGCGTGGCAAGGCGGGTATCCCGAGTATTGGCTTTGGCCCCGGCGACGAAATTCACGCGCATACGGTGCTGGATCAGGTGAAGCTGGATGATGTGGTGGAGTCTACTAACTGGTATGCCGCGCTGCCCGGTTACGTGAGCAAGCTGGAACCGGAAACCGAATAGTGCTGTGATGTTTGGGACGGTATGTGTCACCGTCCCGGTTTATGAGTGTCAACCTCCGAACAGCACCATTGCGCCTCGCAAACATTCATGTGATATTAGCTGTGTTGCCACGCGTCCACTGCTGTGGGTGTGTGGAACCTGTTGTCGTAAATTGATTTATCGGAAAAAGTGTTATGCCTCCAACGCTGGTTATTGCCCAGATTTTAAACGGTGTACAACTTGGCCTGATGCTGTTTTTGCTGGCATCCGGGCTGACGCTGATTTTTGGCATTATGGATATGGTGAACCTTGCGCACGGGTCGTTGTACATGTTTGGCGCGTATTTTACGGCATCTGTTACCAGTGCCAGTGGTTCCTTCTGGGTGGGCGTGCTGGCCGGGGCCATCGGCACAGCGATCGTGGCCGCTGTACTGGAAGTTGCCATTATGCGCAGGCTTTACCGCCGGGATCATCTGTCGCAGGTGCTGGCGACTTTTGCAATCATCCTCATCAGTAACGAAGTGGTGCGCTTCATCTGGGGGGCGCAGCCAGTACAACTCAACACACCAGAGGCATTTCGTGGCCCGCTGGAAATCCCGCTGTGGGGGGAAGAAACGCTGCGTTACCCGGCCTATCGCCTGCTGCTGATTGGTATGGGTGTTGCAATCGCCCTGATTCTGTTTCTCATTGTTAATCGGACGAAGGTTGGGATGTGGGTGCGTGCCGGGGCCTCTAACCGCGAAATGGCAATGGCAATGGGCGTGCCCATCCGCCTGCTGTTTACGGCGATCTTTGCACTGGGGGCAGCGCTTTCTGCCATTGCCGGTGGCCTTACCGGGCCGCTGCTGGCCGTAGAGATTGGCATGGGCGAAAATATTTTAATCCTGACATTTCTCGTCATTGTGATCGGCGGCATTGGCTCTATCAAGGGGGCGCTGGTTGCGTCGCTGCTGGTGGGTATTGTGGACACTGCCGGACGTGTGCTGATTCCGCTGGCAATGCGTCAGTTAGAGTTCGGGCAGTTTGGCACGAATATGGGCGGGGCGCTGGCTTCGATGCTCATTTACCTGATTATGGCCGTGATTCTGTTCTGGAAACCAGAGGGCCTGTTCCCGGCAAGGAGTTAGTTTATGCGTTCCGTACAACCGGGCCTGCTAGCGCTGGTGATTTCTATGCTGGCCTTCCCGCCGCTGATGCTGGCAATTGATGAACCGTTTTACATTACGCTGCTCACGCGCATTATGATTCTGGCGCTGGCGGCTTCCAGTTTGAACTTTGTGCTGGGTTATGGCGGCATGGTCAGCTTTGGACATGCGGCGTTCTGGGGCGTGGGGGGCTACGTGGTGGTTATCCTCGCGGATAGTGCCGTCACATCGGCGTGGGTAAGCTGGCCGCTGGCAATTGCTATCACGGCACTGCTGGGGCTGGCAATTGGAGCGG
>JBCCQC010000323.1:0-5633 GCA_039024535.1 Chloroflexota bacterium | reverse complement strand
GCCACCCGGTTTGTGTGCGTGGCGTTAATCGCCGGAGGGCTGTGCTTCGCTGCTTTCCAGCAAGGCCATCATCTCTGCCGGGTCGGTGAACTTAACTCGGGGACGGCCAGCCTCCTCACCCTTTGCAACTTCAATTTCGTCAATCTTCTGCCAGTCTGCAAAGGTGATGAAGCGCACGTTACGCTCATTCAGCAGGTCTTCCACAGCAGCGCGGGTGGTCTGCGTGGGGTTATAGTGACCACCCTCAGCGAGGTCTTCCAGCATATTCTTAACAGTTTCAATAGAGTCTGGCTTGTTAGTGCCAATAATGCCGGACGGCCCACGCTTAATCCAGCCCACAGCATAATCACCCGGCACAAACTCGCCCTCATGGGTGTCGGTCACGCGCCCATCCACATTCGGGATGATGCCCCACTTGTCGAAGAATGGCACACCCGGCAGTGGCACGCCCCGGTAGCCAATGGAACGGAACACGATGCCCGCATCAATGGTCTCGAAGGTTTCAGTAGCGCGGGGGCGCAGTGTGCCACGGTCATTCAGGTACAGTTCGTTGTGGACAATCTCGACCTGCTCCACCTTGCCGTCACCCTCGAATTTCGTCGGCGACACGAGGAAGCGCATCACAATCGCTTTCGGCTTATCCGGATCATGCGGTATTTCGTAGTAGTCCTGCAACATGGACACGTTTTTCTCCGCAGAGCGGTCGCCGCTGTCCGTTAGATAGTTGGTGCTCAGCGGATCCAGCATGACATCTTCTTCAGATACGATCACCTGTGCCTCTTCCAGTTCCCCGAATTCCTTCAGTTCCGGGTTAGTGAACGCGGCCTGTGCAATACCACGGCGGCCCAGCATTACAATGCGCTTTACCTTGCTCTCGCGCAACGCCTCGAGCGCGTAGTCCGCGATGTCGGTTTTTGCCAGTTCTTCCGGGCTGCTGGCCAGGATGCGCGTCACATCCATTGCCACATTACCATTACCAATCACAATCGCGGTCTCGTGTGAGAGGTCAAACGTCAGGTGACGGTAATCCGGATGGCCGTTGTACCATGCGACGAACTCGGTCGCGGCGTGGCTACCAGCAAGGTCTTCGCCGGGGATGCCAAGCTGCTTATCAGTCTGTGCGCCCACGGCATACACAATCTGGTGGTAACGGTCGGTCATCTCGGCATGGGTGATGTCCGTACCGAATTCCACATTGCCATAAAAACGGAAGTTCTCGTGGCCGGCAGTTCGATCATAGAGTTTCGTCACGTTCTTGATCTTCTGGTGATCGGGCGCGACGCCGCCACGAACCAGACCAAACGGCGTGAGCAATCGCTCGAACATGTCCACTTCTACAATAATACCGTCTTTGTTTTTCAGGAGGGCATCTGCTGCATAGAAGCCGGAGGGGCCAGAACCAATAATGGCGACGCGAAGGGGGTTATCTGCTGTGCCGGGTGAAGACATAGTGTGCGCTGTCCTGTTTTGTAACTGTTTTCACGAAAAATCGGTGAAATTATAGCACGGAATAGCACCTCTCTATGACGACACTCATCACAGCAGAGTCAGGCTTTCATCGAATACAAATCTCAGCCACTCAGTGGGATCACCAGTTCTTTGTGGAAATCCGTCAGCGTGACGACTGCCCCCTCATGGTTGATGTACACCATGTCTTCAATACGCACCCCATAGCCCTTCTCCGGATAGTACAGGCCCGGTTCAATCGTCACAACACTGCCTTTCTCCAGCACATCGGAAAACAGATGGTGCATCCGGGGCCGCTCATGAATGTTGAGTCCTACCCCGTGCCCCAGGCTATGCACATAGCCTTCGCCGGTACCGGGGTGGCTGCGCGGCGTGGGGTGCCCCAGCGACTCAAAATAATCCAGCACGGCTTCCTGCGAGACGCTACCCTCCACACCGACCTTCGTCTGTTCAATAGCGCGGTCAAAGGCTTCCATCACTGTATCGTAGACGGCCTTTACCTCGTCTGTCGCGTATCCTACTGACCACGTGCGCGTCATGTCATGGTGGTAGCCGCCACCAAACTCACGCGGGAACAGATCAAACACGATAGCTTTGCCCTGCTGAAGCGGTTCGCTTTCTGTACCGCGACTGTGCGGGAACCCTCCATCGCGGCCCTGTGCAAAGATCATCCCGGTGTCTTCGAGATCTCTATCCAGCAGTTCCCGGCGAATAAAACGCTTCACATCCCCGATGGTGAGCGGTTTGCCGCTGGCATCTACTACAGTGTCACCATCCGCACGGTGAGAGGCAATGTAGTCCCATGTGAGGCGAATCACTTCGCTGGTGCGCTGTGCCACGCTGGTGATACGGGCAATTTCATCAGCGTCTTTCGTCACCATTGCCTCATCGAATAGCGTTTTGCCCATCTCGCCAGCCAGTTCATAAGCGGGTAACTGCTCCTCCATGATACGGAAAAGCTCGTAGTACACGTTCAGTTCACCGGAGCCATACACACCCACGCGGCCACCTTCCAGCCCGATGCTCTCAAACATAGTGCGCCACCAGTTAACCCGCCGCAGCACCGGGTTATCTCGATACTCCTTGAGTAAGTCGGCATAGCCAAGCTGCTCTCTGGTATGCACGATGAGGCCGCTGGCTTTCGCTTCTTCAGATTCCATCCCGGCAACAATCATCACAGCAGGTTCGCCGCGCTTTTTGAGCACATAGCCGCCGGTTACACGTGCGCCGTTCGTCAGGTAGTCGCGCACAGCGTGGTAGCTTTCGTCCGTGGCGACGATAAATGCATCCATGTTGCGCTCCTGCATCAGGCGGTCAAGATCGGATTTCATAAAACTTGCTCCTGTGTTCAGTCCATGCAAGGACTCTAACGCAAACTGTACGCTTTCCCCATGCCATTCACAATTCGCTTGCGGGCAGTGTACCCTGTGTGACAGAATGGACGTAATGCACTGTTGTTTCGTGGAGGCTGCAATGAATCGTCGTCAATTTCTGGGTATTATGGCTGCTGCGGGTTTGAATGTGGGTGTGGCTCATGCGGGGCGGCGGCGCCCGGAAGCGGAAGAAACGCCATACGAGATTGTGATGCCAGAATTCATGACAGGTATCATCAGTGAACGAAACATCACTTATCTGAACGAAACCATCCCGGCAGTATTCAAGGCTCATCGACAGCTTTTCCCCATGATGGACAGCCCACCACAGTACATCGTCCTCAATACGGAGAATGAAGCGCTGGTTCATCACGGCGGCACATTGGTTGCGCCAGATTTACTGAGCAACGAGGCGATGACACTGTTCGACGTACAATACCTGATGGCAACAACACGCTTCAGCAGTGTGGCAACCCCCCACCGGGGGGACAATCTCGACAATTTCGGTCAGTTCGTCTACCTCAAGCAGCACCCACAAAAGGGCTATCGCCCCCCGGAACACCTGCTGCTGGAGGAAATGCTCCACGCGCAGCAGGATATGACCGTGATGCGCTGGATTATCGAGCAGGAGGCGCACAACCCCACGTCATGTCTGCACGCGCAGCTCAAGGGCATTTCCGAACTGGGCGCACATGTAGTTACGGATGTGATGACCGCGAGAGAGGACTATGTGTTTGTGCTGGATGATGGCACGCACTGCGAAACGGCAGCGAATGCTGTGGGTATTCTGGCAGAGCGCCTGCAAACCAGCATCGACACGCTGAGCAACGCGCTGATGCACAACGTAGATGCATATGCCACGCTGGATGCCGGTTCGATGACCCGTGAGAAAAAACACATCTGGGAAATGGTTACAACATGGCGCTACAGCCGGGATGCCGGGGGGAATCCAATTGACCTTGCCCCGGCATTTGTTCCGTTCTAGCTACTGCCTGTCCTCGTTCGGGTTATCGTCGTCTTCGGGTGTTTCATCCGCACGCCCTCCGACCTGACCCACCTCAAATTCTTCTGTGCGTAGCCCCAACGGACTCATAATCGCGTCCCAGTCGGGCCGGTCTTCACCGTCGGTAATGTTCGCCTCATCCGCACGCCCCCCCACCTGCCCGACCTCAAATTCCTCAGTGCGTGGCCCCAACGGACTCATAATCGCGTCCCAGTCGGGCCGGTCTTCATCATTCTCGGTCGCGCCCGCAATATCGGGCTTGAGTGCTGTTTGCATGTGTGGGTTTGTTGCGAGATCATCCATGTTCGGCTGATTTTCCGGTTCGTGCTTGCCCCCGACCTGCCCGACCTCAAATTCCTCTGTCAGCGCGGACATTTCATCTTTGCGCATGGTCATCAGGTTCGGGTCAGATGCCAGTTTATCTGTATCTGTCATTGGCTCGTTGCGCCCCCCCACCTGCCCGACCTCAAATTCCTCTGTCAGCGCGGACATTTCATCTTTGCGCATGGTCATCAGATTCGGGTCAGATGCCAGTTTTTTCGTGTCAGCCATCACATCGTGCTTACCGCCCACCTGCCCCAGTTCAAACTCCTCCGTCATGGGTTCTACTGAAACGTCCAGTTCGGGCAGTTGCATGGTACCCGCCTGTTCCTGCGCTGTATCCAGGCGAACCGTCGCAGGGCCAGCAATCGGAGCCATTTCTGGTAGTCGTACATCGGTAATCGAAGACATTGAAACGGGGCTACGCTGGAACAGACTGCGAATATCGGCGAGAATGTGCTGGAAGTGCATACCCAGCGCAAACAACAGCACCATCGGTAGCAGGAACGTCCACACCTCCGTCAGGTTGTTTGTATAGATGACCACACCAGTTTCATTGAACATCAGGTTTTCTACCGGTGTTCCGGTAAAGAAAGCGGCAATGGCATCATAGTCAAGCGGGAAATTTCCGGTGTTGAATCCGATAAGCCAGTTAACCGTTCCCAGCGACAGCGCCACGAATGAGAAGAACGCTGTGATGAGGACAGACACCCACCCTCGTAGCCGAAATACGGTGGGAATCACAATACCAATGGCCGTGACAGCACCTGTGAGCATGAAAATAAAACGGGGGGGCGGTTCCGGCAGGTCAAGCGTTATAAAGGCATATATCCACCAGAAGGACTGCACCAGATAGTAACCGGCAACGCCACTCCAGATAATGCGCGTCCACAACGGCCAGAATCCGTTAAGTCTGCGTGGCAGAGCAATGCTGACCACCGCAGTCACAGCAATGATCGTCCCTGAAACAAGCCCATTGCCCAGAAGAACCTGCCACAAATCGGATCTGAACAGTTCTAGCCCGAGAAGCGGCCCCGTTACTACCCAGCGATAAAAGGCCTGCATAAACCCGATTGCCCCGCCCAGAAACGCAAAGATGTATGCATAGACGATTTCCATCGGGTTCTCAGTCAGGCGACGGTTCGTGTTCATGATCCATGCGGCAAAGCGCGGCAGAAATGGAATATTCTTCGGTAGTGTGGGCACCTCGTCCAGGATGTAGGCCAGCGCCCGGAGGGTATGCTTTTCACCACGTTTGCGCCCCTCCACAATGTGGCGTACCGCCCTTGCAGACTGCATTTTACCGATGGTTCGGGCCGCCCGTGCCCGAACAACCGGATCATCTTGCTGAAGGGCTATATCGGCAACAAGGGTGTCAACTTCCTGCGAGTAGGTGACGTTTTTCCAGCCATCGCGGGCAGTGCGTTCAATATTTTCGTGGGCAGCGTCCCCCAGCACCCGCCCACGGT
>JBCCQC010000322.1:0-5637 GCA_039024535.1 Chloroflexota bacterium | reverse complement strand
GCTGACGTTTATGCTGTATGTGGATCAGTTCTTCTTCCCGGTGCGGATGCTGGCCCAGCGTTACAATCTGTTCCAGGCGACGATGGCCGCCGGGTACAAGATTTTCGCGCTGATGGACACTGAAATTGAGATCAAGGACGACCCGAACGCGGTTGACCTGCCGCGCATTGACGGGCGTGTACAGTTTGAGAATATCAACTTCTGGTATGAGGAGGGCGGTGAGCAAATTCTCAATAACGTGAACCTCGATGTGCCAGCCGGATCGACAGTGGCGTTTGTGGGGCACACGGGCGCGGGTAAGTCCACGATGATTAAGCTGATTATGCGCTTTTACGATGTGACGGATGGCCGGGTGTGCATTGACGGCCATGATGTGCGCAGCGTCAACCAGAATAGTTTGCGGCGGCAGATGGGCGTGGTGATGCAGGAAACGCACCTGTTCACTGGCTCTGTGATGGACAATATTCGTTATGGGCGGCTGGACGCGACCGATGAGGACGTGATGGAGGCGGCAAAGGCTGTTGGCGCACACGATTTCATCACGAAGCTGGAAAAAGGCTACGATACGGAAATCCGTGAGGGCGGTAGCTTGCTGAGTACCGGGCAGCGGCAACTGCTGGCGTATGCGCGGGCGCTACTGGCAGACCCGCGCATTCTCATTCTGGACGAGGCCACGGCGAATATCGACACGGCGACTGAGAAAATCATTCAGAGGGCGCTGGAGCGTTTGCTGGAAGGGCGTACCAGTTTCGTGATTGCACACCGTCTGAGTACCATCACGAACAGTGACAAAATCGTGGTAATGGATCATGGCGAGATCATCGAAGAAGGCACGCACAGTGAACTGCTGGATAAACATGGTACGTACTACCGGCTGTATACGCTTTCGTAAGTGAAAAGGTGAAATTATGTCAACTGACCGATTTGTAGAGGCGTGGCGTTCACTGATTGTCGGGAACGATAAGTCGTGAGTTGTGTTTGAGCATGGAACCTGTGTTGTGCTGGTAGAACCAGAGGATGATCTAGCAGAGCAGGCAAAGACCTTGCTGGCGGAATATGGGCCTGTAGGTGCCGGTTCAGCTTTCGGAGATTTTGGCGCTTTTGAAGCCTCTGACTATCCATGCTGGATTGTTACCGGGCATCATCCCGATATTTTGAACGTCGTGTTCAAGGATCATCCTGATCCGGCTGAAAAAGGTGAGCCGGGGCATCCAGAAAACCTGCTACCGGGTCTGCTTGGTCGGGCTGCAAGAGTCGATGACGCTAAATCTCTCAATGTGATTCACGTTGAGGATAACAGATAGTCACAGTAGTGAGGGTGTATCTGCGCTCTCACTACTCGCATGAGTTTTCCCACGCAGCATTCAGAAGGTCATCTCCCCTTGCACCCAGAAAATATGCCACCTCTACGGCTCTGAAGTCAGTGCAGATGTAGCGCGTTTGCCGGGGGGATTCATAGTAATACTGTATATTGAGATTGGATACAGAAATCCACTCTGTGTATGAATACTGAAGTGTGAACTCAACCACACGTTCGAACATAGCTGTGTACTCGTCCTGCGTTGGCGAAAAATCTGCCTGTGTGACAACCGTGAATCTTGAGTAGATAGAGGCGGCAACAGTATTCTCATCGCAGGTTTCGGTGACGTTCTGTGCCTGAAATGTGAAAGCTGAGACATGCCCCTCAAAGCCTACGTCAAGAAACGCGGTGGTCATATCCTCACTCAGTTCACCCATGCCCCAGTTTGCAAATGCATAGCCACAGTAGACCGGAGTAGGGGTAGGCGTGGAATATACGGTTAGTGTCGCCGTGGGTGATGTTGTCAGTTGGGCGATCAAACGGGTTGCTGTCGCATATATATCTGGCGTTGAGGTGGCACTTGCTGATGTATTTGTTGTCGGAGATGTTAGAATTTCCGACTGTGTTCTGGTCGGGTCACTGTTATTGTCTGCCCATGCTGTTACAGTCGCCGGGTACTGCGTTAGTTGAACAACGGCGGTGGCCTCAAGATAGGCGGTTCCCCGAACAGCCTCGCCAGTTTCTGTGAGCGGGAATGTGGTTTCATCGGAGGGTTGATGCGCCTGTCCGCTCTGGTAGAAGCTGAAACTGAGTGCGGTGAGGGCTACGATGCCGCAAAGGATAGAGATGATTTGCCGGGAGTTCATCGGGTACCTGTTGCATTTTTGACTGTGGGTTTCATTGTAGGTGCAGGGAATAGAGTACGCAAAGCCAGCGAAAAGCCATTTGCATCTTCTGATACAAATTTGCGCGGTGGTATAGTTGCGGAACTTACATGGCGATTGCGCACACAACAAGGGGACTACGATGCAAACTCTGCTGATAAAAAACGCCACGGTCTATGCGGACGGCCATGCGATGAACCGCTGGGTGCTCTGCGAGGATGGAAAAATTGCGATGCTGGGGCGCGGTGAACCGGATGAACCGGCAGATGCGACCGTAATCGATGCCGATGATATGGTGCTGCTGCCCGGTTTTGTGGATATTCATGTGCATGGGGGCAGCGGTGTGGATGCGATGGACGCGACGCCGGACGCTACAGCACAGATGGCCGAGTTTTACGCGCGGCACGGTGTGACCTCGTTTCTGACGACGACGTGGACGGACTCCGCAGGGAAAATTACGGCTGCGCTGGAAAATGCTGCGGAGTGCGTGGGGGGATTTGAAAACGGTGCGACCCTGCGTGGGGTTCACCTTGAGGGGCCGTACCTGAACCCGAAACGCAGCGGCGCACAGAATACAAAATACGTCCGGCGTGCAGACCGTGCCGAGGCTACAGCATGGCTGGATATGGGCGTGATTCGATTACTGTCGCTGGCCCCGGAGTATGAGGAAAATCACTGGCTCATCCGGGAGTGTGTGGAGCGTGGTGTTACGGTTTCTGCGGCGCACACAGATGCGAGTTACGAGGAAATTGCGCAGGCGATCTCACTGGGGCTGACGAACACCACGCACACGTTTAACGCGATGACCGGGTTACACCATCGCAGGCCGGGGGTGGCTGGTGCTGCTATGGCGATTCCGTCGCTGGTGTGCGAACTGATTGCCGACAATATCCACGTTCACCCGGCAGTGATGCGCCTGCTGTGGAATGCCAAAAACTACCAGAACATTGCCCTCATCACAGATTCAATCCGCGCAGCGGGTATGCCGGATGGCGATTATCAGGTGGATGAGCGTACGCTTTACGTGCGTAATGGTGTGGCGCAGCTTGAGGACGGCACGCTGGCGGGCAGCACGCTCACGATGGATGCGGCGCTGCGAAACTTTATGGCGGCAACGGGCAGCCCACTGGATATGGTCTACGAAGCGAGCAGCACGACCCCGGCAGAAGCCATAGGGCTGGGCGATGTGACCGGGAGTATTGCGCCGGGGAAAGATGCCGATCTGGTGCTGCTGGACAGTGACCTGCGGGTACAGATGACAGTGGCACAGGGTCGCGTGGTGTACCGGGTGTAGCTGTGCGCTATGTGAGCGTTCGCCGTAGCGGTGGGGTTTTCTGCTATACATAGGGCAATGCAGGCCGTACAGGTAAACTCATGAAAAACTTGCGCGTGATAGCCGTTTTGCTGGTGGTGCTGGCTGTGGCCGGGATCACGGCGGCACAGGATGACACGATAGATACGCCGCTGGAGTCGTTTTTTCGGGGTGGGGTAGCGAATAGCGGGGACTATGATGCAGAGCCGCTAGCCGATGCCCCGGAGGTTCGCTGGCAGTTTGAAACGCGCCGCCCGATACGCACGACTCCGGCGGTGGCGGGTGGGCTGGCCTACACCGGCAGTGAGGCGGGGGTGCTTCACGCGGTGGATGTGCAATCGGGTGAATTGGTGTGGGAATTTGACGCGGGGGAGTCGATTGTGAGTACGCCGGCAGTGGTTGATAGTGCGGTGGTGTTCGGCAGTCATGCGGGCAGTGTGTACAGACTGGATGCGGCAACTGGCGAACCGCTGTGGGAGTTCGAAACAGGCGGGCAGGTGTATTCCTCGGCGGCGATTGCTGATGGTGTGGTGTACATCGGCAGCCGGGATAACAACCTGTATGCGCTGGACTTCGAAACGGGCGAGTTGCTGTGGCAGTTTGATACTGGTGGCGAGGTGTGGTCATCCCCGGCGGTGAGCGATGGGCTGGTGTTTGTGGGCAGTCGTGGTGGCGATGTGTTCGCACTGGATGCCGCTACCGGCGACATGGTGTGGACACTGGAAACTGGCGCACAGGTCGATGCATCTCCGGCGGTGCTGGATGGTACGGTTTACATTGGCAGCCGGGATAGAACCTTCTACGCGCTGGATGCTTTGACCGGAGATGTGCGCTGGTCTGTGGAAATGGATTCGATTATTTATTCATCGGCAGCAGTAACCCCCGATGCAGTTTACGTCAATGACTTTGACGGGCATTTTGTTGCACTCAGTCCGGCAGATGGGGCGGTGCTGTGGACGTTTGAGATCGGCGGCCCTGCGTATTCCTCGCCATCTGTGGCGGGGGGCGTTGTTTATGTGATGACTGAAGCGGAGGGGCTGATGTTTGCGCTGGATGCGGCCACGGGCGAGGAAGTATGGCGCTACCAGACCGGGCGTGAGGGCGACTGGCGCTCATCTACGCCGGTAATTGTGGACGGTGTGCTATTCATCGGTAGTGATAGCATGGGGTTACTGGCACTGGACTAGAATTCGCATAGTCATTCTGTAAACAAACCCCGGTTCACCCCACTGTGGGAAGTGCTGTATCTGTGTGGTGGGGTGAGACTACACCTCGATAACCTCGCCCTCAGCAGCACGCAGCAACCTGTCCCAGATCGCTTCACCGATGCCCTGTTTGCTGTAGGCACGTACCATAATTTTGTCGCACTTTTGCTTATCCAGCGCACGCATCGCCCCGAACAGCACCTGCGCAATCTGCTCGAGGTCATCACGGGAGCCAAGCGAAATAATGCGTGCGCCGGTCTCCGTGAAAAATGTGCCTTCTTCTGCTGTGGTCAGGATGCCCACACGTTTATTTTCTGCGATAATTTGCTGCGCGGTGTCGCGCATTTTGTTCAGCACGGCGCTGCGTTCGCCATCGAACAGCATCACGTCAGCTCTGGGGGAGTAATGTTTTAGCATTATCCCCGGTGAAGGCGATGGCGTTTCGTCGGTCATCTCGTTAAATCGGGTTACCATTTTTACCTCTGGAATTACGCGGCGCAGGTCTTTTAGCAGCACACCGCCGGGGCGGAGTACAACAGGTACATCCTGCGTCATGTCAATAACGGTCGATTCAATGCCGATATGGGTTTCGCCGCCGTCCAGAATCAAATCCACATGGCCGCTCAGGTCTTCCAGAACGTGTTCTGCCTTTGTAGAACTGGGACGGGTGAAGGTGTTCGCGCTGGGGGCTGCAATGGGCGTTCCCGCAGCCTTGATGAGGGCCCGTGCAACCGGGTGTGAGGGCATCCGAACGGCTACGGTGGGCATCTGCGCGGAGAGTACCGCCGGGACGTGATCTGCACGGGTGAGCACCATTGTCAGCGGCCCCGCCCAGAACATCTGCGCCAGCTTGTAGGCGGCGTCTGGAATATCTTTTGCCAGCCGGGGCAGGTCGTGGGCGGTGGTGATGTGCGCGATGATGGGATCGTGGTAGGG
>JBCCQC010000321.1:0-5664 GCA_039024535.1 Chloroflexota bacterium | reverse complement strand
GTGGGCTGGCGCATGTACATTCGCAAGCCACTGGAAGTGGGCGAAGAAGACCCGATGGTCGAAATGCTGGGGCCGGTGTGGACGCTGCTGGAAAACAAATACTACATCGATGAACTGTACGAAATTGTCTTAATTCGTCCGGCACAGACAATTGCCCGCATCACCGGCGATGTACTGGATCGTGGCGTGATTGACGGTTTCCTGCATCTGGTGGCGCGGGTGTTCACCTTCTCTGGCGACCTCATCAAGATGTTTAATGCATGGCTGATCGACGGCTTCGGCGATGCTATCCCTGACGGCATCGGCGTGTTCGGTATCTGGTTCCGCCGGATACAAACCGGGCGCGTGCAGCAGTATTTGCTGCTGGTGGCAATTGCCGTACTGATGATCGGGCTGGCGCTGATACTCTCCACGGGTATCTTGCAGGCAGCACCATAAGGAGCGATTACTCAAATCATGTTAGAGTTTGCACTCGAAAATCTGCTCACGCTGCTGCTGGTTCTGCCAGCCGTGAGCGGTTTAATTCTGTTACTTTTACCGGAAAACGACTATCTACAGCGCGGTATGGCGCTCACGTTCTCCACGCTGATTGGTCTGCTGACGATTTTCATCTTCTACAGCTACCCGGCAGCACAGGGTGCCAATGGCTACGCCTTCGAGATTAACAACGAGTGGTTCAGCCCGATTGGTGCGAACTGGCACCTGGGTATTGATGGCATCAGCGCATCAATGATCCTGCTGACGGGTATTCTGGTGCCGCTTTCCGTACTTGTGAGCTTTGAAGTTCACGAGGGCGTGAAGATGCACATGGCGCTGCTGCTGTTTTTCCAGGTAGGACTGTTCGGTGTGTTCGTCGCACTGGATCTGATGATCTTCTTCCTGTTCTACGAACTGAGCCTTGTGCCCATTTACTTCCTCATCAAGCAGTGGGGGGGCAAAAACCGCCTCTATGCGAGTACGAAGTTCTTCATCTACTCGATGGGTGGCACGCTGGGTATGCTGCTGGCAACCCAGTTGATTGGCTGGTCAATGTCGCTGACGCCGGTTGGTGAACCGAGCTTTGACATTGTTGCCATATCTCAGAACTGGCCGATGCTGCGTGCAGACGAAATGTTCCTTGGTCAGCCGGTAGGTGTGATTAAGGCACTGGCGTTTGTGGGCTTTTTCATTGCCTTCTGCATCAAGGTACCGGTATGGCCGTTCCACACATGGCTTCCAGATGCCCACTCCGAGGCCCCGACCGCAGGCAGTATGCTGCTGGCCGGTGTGATGCTCAAGCTGGGTGCGTATGGCTTCCTGCGACTGGTTATCCCGTTTTTCCCGGATGTCTGGATACGCGAATTCATGTTCCTGGGTGCGATCCCAACCGACGCGGCAACCATCTTTGCGACGCTGGCGATGCTGGGTGTGGTGCTGGGTGCATTTGCGGCCTTCGGCCAGAACGACATCAAACGGCTTGTTGCCTACAGTTCTGTAAACCATATGGGCTTCGTGGCAATGGGGCTGGCTGTTACGGCACTGGCCTATGGCCGCCTTTACATGGAGGGCACGCTGGATGAAGCCATGATGGGACATGCGATTATCGCAACCAATGGCGCGGTTTTGCAGATGTTTAACCACGGCCTCAGTTCTGCTGGCATGTTTTTGCTGGCGGGTGCCATCTACCACAAGACGCATACCCGCGATATGACGCAGTATGGCGGCCTGTGGGTGAAGGCCCCGGTCTACGGTGGTATTTTTATCTTCACCAGCATGGCAAGCCTCGGCCTGCCGGGGCTTAACGGCTTCGTTAGCGAGTTCCTCGTGGTGCGTGGTTCCTTCCCGGTGTTCACATGGCTGACTGTACTGGCAATGATCGGCCTGTTGTTTACGGGTAGCTACATCCTGAAGGGGATCCGCGCTGTATTGCAGGGGCCGTTCAATATGCAGTGGAAAGACACAAAGCTGGAACTTGACCGCAACGAACTGATCGCCATTGCGCCGCTGATGGTGCTGATGCTCATCACCGGCCTTGCCCCGAACTGGGTACTGGCGACAATCAACGATTCGGTCACGTTTATGCTGACCGCAATAATGGGATAAGGGATCACACATGATTAGTCTGATCATATTTATACCGATCATCGTCGGTATCATCATCCTGTTCATGGACAGCGAAGCGAAGCTGGCAATCCGCACGCTGGCACTTTCCACCGCTTTCACGGTCTTGATTCTGTCGGCCTACGTTTACTTCGACTATTTGCTCGTCAAGACGGATGACCTGAGCGCGGAACTGGACAGGATAGAAGAGGCTGCCGAACCGGGCTGGCGCACGGCGATGTTCGATACACAACTGGTGCGCCAGGAGCGCGTTAGCTGGGTAAGCGAACTGGGCATTGCCTACCACGTTGGCGTGGATGGCGTAACGGCCCCGATGGTGCTGCTGACGGGTATGGTCGCGGTAACGGGCGTGCTCATCTCGTGGCGCATTGAGGAATCAACACGCGAGTTTATGGCGTTCTTCCTGCTGCTGGTGGCGGGCGTATATGGCGTGTTCGTCTCTATCGACCTGTTCCTGCTATTCTTCTTCTACGAGCTGGCACTATTCCCGATGTACATACTTATCGCGGGGTGGGGCTGGGTCAAACTACGAGAATACGCGGCGATGAAACTTACCATATATATTCTGGTCGGGTCGGTGTTCTCACTCATCGGCGCGATTGCAATGGTGTTCTTCGCACGCGGATTCTTCCTCACGCCAGAAGGCACTGAACTGCTACAAATTGCGATAGCCAACGGCACACTCCCGGCAGATTCACAGGCGTTCAGCTTTAACATGACGCAACTCATGCTGGCCGCAGAAGCCGGTGCGTTTGCACAGCCGGGTTTCCTTGGCATTGATAGCCTGACGTTTGCAAAACTATGGTTCCCGTTCATCTTTATCGGGTTCGCGGTGCTGGCGGGTGTATTCCCGTTCCACAACTGGTCGCCAGACGGCCACGTGGCTGCCCCGACCGCTGTTTCCATGATTCACGCAGGCGTGCTGATGAAGCTGGGCGCGTTTGCTGCATTGCGCGTGGGCATTCAGTTACTGCCGAGTGGCGCACAGGTTCACCTGCCGTGGATTGTGTGGCTGACGCTGATTAACGTGGTGATGGGTGCGCTGATTGCATTCCGCCAGCGCGACTTCAAGTACGTGATTGGCTTCTCGTCCGTAAGCCACATGGGTCTCGTCAGTATGGCGTGGGCCACGATGAACGAAACTGGATTCCTTGGCGGTGGCTTGCAGATGTTCAGCCACGGCGCAATGACGGCGCTGTTCTTCGGCTGTGTGGGTATGGTATATGACCGCGCACACACCCGTGATATTCCGAGCCTTGGCGGATTTGTTGAGAAAATGCCGGTGGTGGCACTCGCGTTCATCGTCGGTGGTCTCACGAGTATGGGTATGCCCGGTTTCAGTGGCTTTATCGCAGAGTTTCCGATCTTTATGGGGCTGTTCCAGGCGTCTGAAAGTGTCACGCTGCAAATCGGCAACTACACACTCAGTAACTACTATGCCGGCATTGCGATTGCATCTGCACTGGGCATCATCATTACGGCGGCATATGTACTGCGCGTCACACATCAGGTGTTCTTCCGGGGGGACTTCAACGCAGAACTGTACCCGGAAGTTGGCAACATTGGGTGGTCTGATTACACCATTCTGGCTCTGCTGGCGATTCCGCTGATGGTGATCGGCCTGTATCCAAACGTGATGGCCCCGATGATCGAACTCGGTATGCGACCCATCGTCGCCATTCTAGGAGGGTAACCCGTGGACGACTTTAACTTCATTGCAAGCCTTGCCAGCATCAATGTCGAAATTGGGCTGACGATTATGGCGATAGTGGTGCTGTTCCTGGATGTGTACCTGCCAGAGAGCAAGCGCCGCAATATCGCTTATGTGTCGTTTTTTGGTTTGATCGCGCTGTCTGTGTTGCCGCTCATTTCGCAGCCAGACAACGAACTGTACTGGGGTGGGATGATCCGCCACGACGTACTGGCGCAGATCTTCAAGGTTATGATTACTGCTGCGGGCGCTATCACCTGCCTTATCGCAATCGACACAAAAGACCTCGGCAATCGTGGTGAGTTTTACCTGATTGTGATTGTATCGACGCTGGGTGCCTGTCTGGTATCAGCGGCATCTGACCTGATTATGGTATACATCGCGCTGGAGACCATCTCCATTCCGCTGTACATCCTTGCCACGTTCAAGCGCGACGACATGCGCTCTGCCGAAAGTGGTATGAAGTACTTCCTGTTCGGGTCGTTTGCGTCGGCCATTATGCTCTACGGCCTCAGCTTGCTATACGGCTTCACCGGGCAAACTGGCCTCAGTGAAATTGCTGCGATTCTGCCGGTAGCATTCGAAGAAACGGCTGTGCCGGTACTGGGCGCAATGGTCATGATTGTGGTGGGCTTCGGCTTCAAAATCAGTGCTGCGCCGTTCCACTTCTGGACGCCAGACGTGTACGAAGGTGCGCCGACGCCGGTCACAGCTTTTGTGAGTGTTGCCAGCAAAGCTGCCAGTTTTGCGCTGCTGGTGCGCTTCTTCGTGATCGCATTCCCGGTAGAAGCCATTGTTGGCGGTGAAGAACTTCAGGTGTTCTGGGTACCACTGATGTCTGTACTGGCTACTGTGACAATGACACTGGGCAACGTGCTGGCACTTTCACAAAAGAACATCAAGCGCCTGCTGGCCTACTCTTCTGTGGCACAGGCCGGTTATACGCTCATCGGCGTGGCCGCCCTCCAGAACGAAACCGAAATTGCCGTGGCATCCATCGGGTTCTATATGTTCATGTACACATTTACGAACCTGCTGGCTTTCGCTGTGGTGATTCTGTTTAGCGAGGGCAACGACAGCGAACAGATTGCAGACTTTGCTGGCCTTGCGAACCGTAACCGCTGGCTGGCACTCACGCTGACGATTGCGTTCCTCTCACTGGCAGGGCTGCCCCCGGCGGCTGGTTTCGTCGGGAAGTTCTTCCTGTTTAACGCGGCAGTGCAATCTGGCCTCACATGGCTGGCCGTAGTGGGCATTATCAACTCGTTGATTGCTGTGTACTACTACCTCGTTGTGGTTAAGGTCATTTACTTCGACGATGCAGCGGAGAGTGTAAAGCCAGTGCCGGTTTCTATGCCATATGCATGGATGCTGGGGCTGAACACAATTATCATCATTCTCTTAGGTACAGCACTGGCCCAACCTGTGTATAACTGGGCACAGTTAGCGGCTGAAGCGCTGTTTGCTTAGGCTAGAGCGCGGTTTGGATTTAGAGTTCGATTGTGATAAAATGCGCAACACGATTTTTGAGACGCTATGACCGAGCAAAAACCTAGATTGTCTCGGCGGGCGAAGAACCTGCTGCTGGCTGCTATCGCCGGGTTAGCAGGGTTCGTCTCAGTTGTCATTACTTTTGCAGCACTACTGGCAGGCTTATGGCTGGATGCAAGATACGATCAGGATGCAACCTTTACTGTCATCCTCACAGTCATCAGTGTGCCAGTTAGCCTTGCGTCAATGTTGATTATTACGCTGGTGGCGGTTCGGCGGATCATCCCCCAACCGCCACAGGTGAAAAACAACAGCGCACACACAACCAGGAAGGATACACCTTGAATAGATTCTATAATAAT
>JBCCQC010000320.1:0-5668 GCA_039024535.1 Chloroflexota bacterium | reverse complement strand
GTCGAGGAGTGCCATCATGACTACAGAAGATATTATCATTCATGTATTTTGCAAAGTCGATGACCAGATGCTGAATATACCCAAACATCCCCAAGCAAAGCTGTATCCGAGTGAGTTAGTGACCGTTAGTGTGTTGTTTGCGCTCAAAGGGGGTTATTTTCGGGCGTTCTATCGTTGGTTGAAACGGGATTACGATGCGCTCTTTGGAGGGCTGCCAGATCGAACGCGATTGTTGCGTGCGCTTAAGACCCATCGGGATTGGATCGAAAACCTGCTGGCAGATGCGACTGTTCTGACAGTGATTGATACCTACCCAATTGAGCAGTTAGTGCGCGAACGACGGTTGAACTGGGCAGCGTAAACATTGCCTGCTTACATGGGGTCACCCTACATTTGTGAAAGCGTGTTGTGCTCATATCGATGACGCTGAGGTGTGGAAGACCTCGATGAATACATTAAGCGTATCTCAGTGCCACCCCGCAAGGACGCCAGAATCTGGCAGCATGGCAATTCTCAACAGCCCCCTTTGCCGCGTGATGAAAACCTTCGTCTCATCCGCCGAGTTGGACGCAAAAAGGGGAAACGTGTATCGGGGTATCATCAACGGTCTCTTGCAGAGACCGCCGTCTTTCGGTTTAAGACCATCTTCGGCAACAACATGCACACACCACGCTCGACCGACAGGTGACCGAAGCGCGTATCAAGATTGCTGCCCTCAATCGCATGACTCGACCGGGTCTCCCCGATAGCTACCGCGTTGCATAGTCGCGTCCACTTACCTGACCATGCCACGCATATTCAACTCATTCATTCAACAAGGCCTTTCCAAATTCTTGTTGTGCCCGGTTCTATGCGCTTTGTAACATCTTATCTGTTGTTTTTCGTCGCTCCACCATATTTTACCAATCCGTATTTGTGGGTAATTGTTACGGCTAAAGCAAGTGGCTTTGAGGCGGAATTCGGTAACTGCCGGTACATACAGGGCAGTACGTGTGTTCACTGCCCCGTTTTTAGAGATTCTAGAACCCGCTCAGGTGGCTGAGGTCGGCGCGGCCAGCAGCCATGCCGCCGATGTGCTGCAACAGGCCCAGACGGTTCTGGCGCACAGTTTCGTCCTCGGCATTGACCAGTACATCATCGAAAAACGTCGCCACGACCGGCACCATCGGCTCAAATGCACTGAGGAAGGCATCCAGGTTGCCATCTGCCGGGAGATCGGCGGCGGCTTCGGTATATGCTGCATACAGCGCTTTCTCGGCATCCTCTGCCAGCAGGCGCTCATCCACGCTGTACACCGTATCCAGGTCGCGCGTAATGCGGATGCACCGGGCAAAGTTATCCAGCGTGTGCTCCCAATTTTCGCGCTCCACCCACTCGCCCAGTTCCTTGATGCCGGTGACGGTGCGTGTGGGGTTGTGGGCCTGCTCTGCCAGTACCGCCTGCACCACATCATGTGCATAATCCTGATCCAGCAACCACACCTCCAGCCTTCCCCGGATGAAGTCCAGTACGGCGGCTTTATCGTCGGCGCTCACGTCAACAGGCTGTGACCCGGCAGCAATCTGCACCGCGTCATACAGATTCACGTCAAGGTTGTGCGCGGTCAGAATTTCTACCGTGCCCAGTGCCGCGCGACGCAGCCCGAACGGGTCTGCGCTACCTTTCGGCGCCAGCCCCGCTGCAAACAGCCCCACCAGCGTGTCAAGGCGGTCGGCTACGGCCAGCGTGATCCCGGCATTGCTCTGTGGCAGGTCATCCCCGGCGCTGCGCGGCAGCCAGTGCTCGTACACTGCGTTAGCGACTTCTTCCGGGTAGCCTTCGCGCTTCGCATACTCGCGGCCCATCTTGCCCTGCAACGAGGTCATCTCCACGACCATCTGCGTGGCAAGGTCGGCTTTGGCGATGGACGCGGCACGCTGCGCAATGGCAATATCGGTATCAGCAAAGCCCATCAGGTTCCCGTGCGCCTCCACAACCCCGGCTACGCGCTCGTTCTTTTCCAGCATACTGCCAATCTTCTCGTGGAACGTGAGGGTACCCAAACGCGGCAGGAAATCTGCCAGAGGCTTTTTGATGTCTTCATTGTAGAAGAAACGCGCATCAGCAAAGCGGGCACGCAGCACATGCTCGTTGCCGTGGCGCACCTTATCAAGGTGTTCGCCGTCGCCGTTGCGCACGGTAATGAAGTATGGCAGCAGCTCCCCCCTCTCATCTTCCACAGCGAAATAACGCTGTTTGTCGCGCATGGTAGTAATCAGCACATCACGCGGCAGTTCGAGTGATTCCTCGCTGAACGACCCCAGCAGCGCAGTCGGTGCTTCGATCAGGTTGGCGACCTCATCCAGCAAATCATCATCACGGAGCAGCTTACCGCCCATGCTCTGCGCGAGGGCCTTCGCCTGCCGTGTGATCTCGGTGCGGCGCTGGTCAATATCCAGGATGATGCCCTGATTTTTGAGCGCGTCCATGTATTCGGTAACACTGCGCACGCTCTGCGCCGGGGAACCATATGGACGCAGGCCGTGTGTGGTATCACCACTGGCAACCCCCGCATACACAAACGGTATCAAGGCCTCACCATGCAGCGCGACATACCAGCGAATCGGGCGGCTGTAGGCTACATTGGAACTGTTCCAGCGCATGTTTTTGCGAAACTTGATGCGGCTCACAAAGTCCGGGAGTGCCTCTGCCAGCACTTCCACAGCGGGGCGGCCCTGCTCGAATACTTCGGCAGTTACATACTCGCCGCCGTCAATTTCGGCCACGCGCAGCGCCGATACATCAATGCTCTTACCACGTGCAAAGCCCTGTGCGGCTTTCGTCGGGTTGCCGTCGGCATCGAAGGCGCGGGAAGCAGGCGGCCCCTTCACCACTTCGCTCCTGTCAAGCTGGTTAGGCGGCACATTCGCAGCTACTACCGTCAGGCGGCGCGGCGTGGCATATACGTCAATGCCATCATGCATCAGGCGCAGGTCATCGAACAACTGCGTTGCCAGCGGCAAAAGCTGCGCCAGCGCGTCGTCTACATCACTCGCCGGGAGTTCTTCCACGCCGATTTCCAGCAAAACGTCCGCATTGACCTGCGGCGGCTCCGGCATCGGGGACGGTTCCGGGGTAGGTTCACCCTGCCACAGCTTCCCGAACTTATCCAGCGGGTAATCCATCTCCTCGCGCTGCTCTACAAACGCCTTTGCGATGCCGCGTGTCATATCGCGCATCCGCCGGAAATAGCCCGCACGGTCAGTCACGCCGATAGCCCCGCGTGTATCCAGCACGTTAAACAGGTGGCTGCACTTGAGCACGTAGTCATAGGCCGGCATCAGCAGTTCGGCTTCCAGGGCGCGTTTATACTCGCGTTCGTAGGTCTCGAATGTCTCGCGGAGCGCGTCTACGTCCGCAATCTCGAAATAATATTTGCTGTGCTCAAACTCCGAGCGGCGGAAGATGTCATTGTAGAGCAGGTGATTGTTCGTTTCGTCGTCGTCGCCATCGTGCATCCACTCGATGTCCCATGCGGCGTCCTTGTCCTGCAACGCCAGCACAATACGCTCCAGGCCGTAGGTAATTTCCACACTCACCGGATCCAGTTCGAGGCCGCCGGCCTGCTGGAAGTAGGTGAACTGCGTGATCTCCTGGCCGTCCAGCCAAACTTCCCAGCCCAGGCCCCAGGCTCCGAGTGCGGGGCTTTCCCAGTTATCTTCCACAAAGCGAATATCGTGTTCGCGCTGGCTCAGTCCAAGGGCTTCCAGCGATTGCAGGTAAAGCTCCTGCGGGTTGCCGGGGTCTGGCTTGAGGATGACCTGGTACTGGTAGTAATACTGCATCCGGTTCGGGTTTTCACCATAGCGGCCATCGTCCGGGCGCACGGACGGCTCCACATAGGCCACGCGCCACGGCTCCGGGCCGAGCACGCGCAGGGTGGTGGCGGGGTTGGCGGTGCCCGCGCCCACCTGGACGTTGTGCGGCTGCCACAGCACGCAGCCCTGTTCCGCCCAGAACTCGTGCAGCTTCATTATCACCTGTTGAAAGGTGTATGTGTTTTCCATATCGGGTTTTTCCTGACGTTTGTGGTTTCGGTTCGGCTCAAACGTGCCGTATTATAGAGAGGAACCGGGTATTTAACGAGGGATGCATGACATTACGTGCTGTGGGTTTTTGTGTGCTGGTGATCTTTGGTGCAACATTGACCGCTACTCGTGCAGGTACCGGGCGGGATGAGCTGGGATTGGTGTACCTTCTTCGAAATTATGATGGAGAACAACAGTCTGATGAAATTCACTGGATGAGCCTGACCGATTCTTCTGAATGTACGTTGATTTCAGATAATGAACGCATATACGACTTTGCAATTACAGAAAAGTATATTGCTCTGAAAATCGGCGTCACAACTACGGCAGGTGACACCTACCTGTCCATCATAGACCGTGACAGTGGTGAAACGATGAGGATAATTCCCAGAGGTATATCGATGGGATGGTTACCTGATAATGAAACTCTGATTTTTACGGTTTATGACGTTGACAGGCGGATTACTGAAACCAGACTCTATGCTTACAACGTTGATCTTGATGTGGAATTGGTCTGGTTCGATTTCAAGACGGTGACACCCGTAGCCAGACGTATCAACGGTATTTCACGCTCAACGGACGGTTCACATTTCAGTATCAACCTTGAAACAACTGATTTCCATCAAGAACTGTATTTGCTTGATACTGCTCAAGGAACGGTAGAGTTTGTCCAGAGTACAGATCATCATGGAGGTAGTTGGGCAAGAGAGGGGTTGGTGATAGATGAAACAATTTACTACGTCGGAATTGATCGAACAGATAAATTGTCACCTGGAATTACTCATGTTGTGTGGCCACCTGCCATTTACACCCTGAATCGGTCAGACTCCGTACCGCAAATATATCGTTACATTTCTGGTAATACTTACCTGAGTACATTTGATGGTCTGAGTGGTGTTGCAAGAATGATTGGTTCAATACGAGGATTCGATATGTACGACGATTTGATTGTGTACGCGCGGCCTGAATATTACGGCGGGACGACTGTCTTTCTTGATGATGCCAGCACAGGACATCAACTTGAACTGCTGAAAATTGATACCAGCTCGGTAGAACAACCCCGCTTTTACAATGGCAACCTATGTCCACAGGTTAACGACTCATGACCCACCGTGCGAAGACGAACCTGTACCCCGGTGTGAACAGGAGATAATCCGATGAGCCGTGATGATAAACTACTGGAAAAGTTGCGCAACAATCCAAAGAATGTGCGCTTTGAAGACCTGCAAAAGCTACTGGAAAGTTTCGGGTTTGTGCTCAAGCGCAGCAGTGGCAGCCATCATTCATTTGTTGGCACCATCAATAGCGAGAAGGTTCTACTGGTCGTGCCCTATCGCCGCCCGTTGAAAGCCATTTATGTCAAAAAAGCACTCAAGTTAATCGAACGTATTGAAAACGCAGAGGATGGCTCCGATGACGACGAAAACGCTTGACTACTACCTGTCACTGCCCTATACCATCGAACTCACACCGGATGAGGACGGTGCATGGTTCGCAGAGATTCCCCTGTTGCCCGGTTGCATGACGCAGGGCGAAACCCGCATGGAGGTACTGGAGATGATTGACGATGCAAAACGGCTGTGGCTGGAAACCGCACTGGC
>JBCCQC010000319.1:0-5690 GCA_039024535.1 Chloroflexota bacterium | reverse complement strand
CGGTTAACCCACGTCGTTCACAATTGGACCGTACGGCGAAATCTACAACAGGCTAAAGTTGAATGGTGCTTCGATTTAACACAGGCACGAACCAAATTAGCCCGCTTATATCCATGATAACTTTTTTGGTCAAGTACTACTCATCAGTGAGAGCCGTTTTCAAATGAGCTTCGAGGATGGCTATTTTCTCACAGATTCATGGTATGCACAAAACGACTGGCACACGTTTAATGAGTCGCTGCGACGTGCAGTAGAGACAAACTACAGCGGACACAAAGGTGAGTTCGTTGAAACAATCATCGACTTCTACAGTGTAAATCCGATGATTGATGAGGTTGCACGCACTTACATTCCATTCCTGTTGTACATTTTCAGTCTCATTCACCAGAAGCATGATATTGAGCTGGTCGAGCATCGCCGACCTGTTCGGCGCAAAACGAAGCGAGAGACCGGTAAGACACCATCGCCGTACTTTCGCATCTGCGACATACACCCGAACCGAACGGAGAAACGATATACTGAGGCATCCACGAAAACCGGGCGCAAAATGCCGGTTCACGCTGTGCGCGGTCACTTCCGACACTACGAAAACGGGCACATCGTATGGGTACGGCCACACCTGCGGGGGAGTAAGGACGCGGGCATCAGTGAAAAGAGCTATCGGATAAGGTTAGACTGATGAAGCATATCGGATGGGAATTGATCGACGTTCCATTAGAAGAGCCGCAGTGCTTCGAATGTGGCGGCGATATGATGCATATCGGCTATACAGGTCTCTATGAGATTTGGGAGTGCTACGACTGCGACCACGAAATCGTCATCATGCCGGGAGACTATGGTGAAACGGCAATGTGGTACTGCAAGGTATGTGATACTAACATTGATGATGAGGGCCACAACCCGAACTGCCAGAACTGCGTTGACGAAAATGAGTACAGGCGCAAGAAGCATATGCTCATAGAGCGGTATGGACTATTCCCACCTACATCAATAAGTGATTGGTTTGTGATAAATCACAAAGAACCGGGCCTTGTCGATTGGGATGGAAACGAAATCGATCCAGACGAATGGAAGGGCGAGAAATGAAGGTCGCAATCTACACCAGAGTGAGCAGCCAGGAACAGATCGATGGCTACAGCCTATCCGCACAGCAGGAAATCTGCACCGCGTTTGCACAGCAGCGCGGCTGGCAGGTGTTCCACGTCTACGAGGAGCCAGGGCGGTCGGGGCGGTCGGCGCTGCGCCCTGCGTTCCAGCAGATGATCCATGATGCAGAGTCCGGGCTGTTCGATGTGATTCTGGTTCACAAGCTGGATCGGTTCAGTCGCAGCCTGCTTGATGTGCTGACCTATCTGGGCAGGCTGGCCGAAAACAACGTGACGTTCGTATCGGCAACAGAGCAATTTGATTTCACCACACCGTTTGGCAAGGTAATACTGGCGATGCTGGCCGCGTTCGCACAGTGGTACCTCGACAATCTGGCCGCTGAAATCAAGAAGGGGAAAATGGAACGCTTCCGACAAGGAGACTGGAATGGTCGGTTGAGCTGGGGGTACACAACACCTGCGCGGCTGCGCGACGAGCTGGCCGATCTGGGAGAACGATTCCGCGCCGGTCGTATCGATGCACAACGCTATGAGGAGCTGGCCGAACAGATCGAAGATGCACTTGAAACCAGCGAACATCTCCACGACACAGCGGCGCTCCCGTCGCCGGTGGATGCTCCCGGTGTGGTGCAGGCCTTCGCATGGTATGCCACCGGCGAGTACAGTGATAGGGAAGTCGCGCTGATGCTCACCGAACAGGGCTACCGGCTTGATGGCAAGCCACTGAACATGCACACCGTCCGGGATATGCTTCGCAACAGGTTTTATCTAGGAGAAGTCAGCTATGGGGGTGGTCGCATTAAAGGTCGCAAGTCTAAGAAGTTACGCACGTGGCAGCCGGGTTCGCAGCGGGCCATCATCAGTAAGGAAGTATTCCAGCAGTGCGAAGCGATACGAGAAACCCGGCGTACCCGGCACGCATCACTCGAATATGACTTCAGAAATCAAGTCTATCCACTCGCCGGTCTCATTGAGGATGAATGTGGCATCGCATGGCGGGGGCATTTCCTTCGAAAGAAGCGTTACTATCGTCAGCGTGAACAGCGCAAGCTGAAATCAGAATGCACTGCCGGTGTGAAGGCTTGCAAGGCTCATGTACTGGAAAGGCAGGTAGAGGCCATCGTATTCGAGCTGGATATACCGACCACATGGAAGGATGCTGTGGTCGAAAAGCTGCACCGGCCACAGCCAGGCCATCGACCCGCCATCGATGTTACAAAGCTCCATGCAAAACTGGAACGTGCCAAAAAGCTGTACATCGAGGGAGACCTATCAGAAGGCGAGTACCACAAAATCCGAGACCGTGTGAAATCACAGATTGAGTCACAGCCGGTTGACCAGCAACCGATCAGCGACGTTGATCTGGAACAGGCACATGAGTTGCTCTCATCAATGAAAACACTCTGGCACCAGCTCACGCTGGAAGAGCGCAAGGAACTCTTGAATGCTCTGTTTGCACGCATTTATGTAGAGGCCGACGTGGATGAAAATGGGAAACGCTATCCCCGTATTAAAGCAATAATGCCGACACGGGTGATGTCGGCATTGCTCTTGGGTACAGGTGTACCCCCAAGCGGGGAGGACAGGATTCGAACCTGCGGCACGGCTTATGACCGTGCAACCGCTTAGCAGGCGGCCCCAATCGTCCACTCTGGCACCTCCCCATATGGTGTTGTTAATGCTCTGCGGAGGGAGAGGGATTCGAACCCCCGGTGCCGCGAACGACACAATGGTTTTCAAGACCACCGCTTTAAACCACTCAGCCATCCCTCCAGCAAGATGACTGCGCCTCCGTAGCGCACAGAAAAATATAGCACACCCGCTGCCTTGCGGTCAATGGTTGGCGGCGGGTAAAACTCGGAATCAGGATACAACCGGGATGGCATTGGTATCCACAAATTTTGTTGTCAACTGGCCGCACCCGGCATCAATATCGATACCGCGCCGCACACGCACCGTCGCACTTACCCCATAGCCTTCCAGTGTAGCGATAAACGCATCCGTTGCGTCAACCTCTGATGGGGTGCCACCGTAGCCTGCTGTCGGGTTCAGGGGGATCACGTTCACATGACACAACATGCCCTTCAGCAAACGTCCCAGTTCATGGGCCTGTTCCTGTGTGTCTGTCTCGCCGTGGATAAGCGCCCACTCGAACGTGACGCGCCGCCCGGTCTTGTCGATATAGTAGTGGCAGGCCCCTATCAACTCCGTCAGGTTCCAGCGGCGGTTAACTGGCAGCAGTGCCCCCCGTGCCGCATCATTGGCCGCGTGCAGGCTGATTGCCAGCTTCACCTGTAACCCTTCATCAGCAAACTGCCGGATTTGTGGCACCATGCCTACCGTGCTCACTGTAATGTGACGGGCACCAATCCCCAGATCATCCATCAGACGGTGCATTACGCCTATGGATGCATCGTAGTTATGGAACGGCTCGCCCATACCCATCAACACAATATTACTCAGGCGTTCGTCTTCGGCGGCCAGTTCACGGGCGAACACCATGGCCTGCTCAAAAATTTCCGTCACACTCAACTGCCGGAAAAAGCCCATCTGCCCCGTCGCGCAGAACACACAGCCCATCGCACAGCCCGCCTGCGTGGAGATACACGCCGTGCGCCGCCCATCCTCGTAGATCATCAGCACCGCTTCAATCATTTTGCCATCGGGCAGCGCATACACACGCTTGACTGTGCCGTCGCTGCTGCACTGTTCTGTCACCATACGCAGACTGCCCAGCGTAGCCTCTGCCGCCAGCTTTTCCCGGAGCGCTACGGGCAGGTTCGTCATCCTGTCAAAGGTGTCTACGCGCTGTTCGTACAACCAGTTCCAGATCTGCTTTGCCCGGAACTTCGGCTGCCCCCATTGTTTCATCAGGTCAACGAGGTCGTCCTGTGTCAGATCATATAGATTCGTCATGTTATATCCGGTCTTGCTTAAAAACGGTTTCGATTGACTGCGATGCCCACAATCAACAGGATAGCTGCCAGCCCGATCACACCCAGCATCACATTACGCACATCCACCGGGTCAGCATCAGCGACAATCAGTGCGGGGATTGGCGTGGCCGTGGGTGTGGGCGTGAAAAAGTCCTGCACAGCCAGCGGCGTAAACGTGGCTGTGGGCGGCACGCGCGTTGCCGTGGGCGAATTCGTCGGTGTCAGGGTGATAGTCGGCGTCAGGGTTGGCGTCAGCGTCGGCAACGGGGTAAACGTCTGCGTTGCCGTCGGGATCGTGGTAGGGGTTGGTGTTGCCCCGGCATACAGGTTTAGCGCGAACGTATCCAGCACGTCGTCACGCAATACCCACACCTGCCACTCGTTGTAAAATGCCGCCAGCGCCTGCCCGGTGATACGCTCGAAAGCCTCATCGAACGATGCGTAATCCCCGGCAGTTTCCGCCAGTTCATCCACAGCTTCTACGCCGAACCGCTCCGCTATATAAATCACCAGCCCGTAGCCCTGCGCCTCAAACAGGCTGTACAGGTCATCGTCCACAGATGGGGCAGTTTGCATCTCATCCAGTGTGAGCAGCCCCTGCCCCACCGCCCGGAACGCCACCTCAGCGTGTAGAGCCACATCATCTGTCGGGTCGTACAGGCGGGTTGCCCCCACCCGGAACCACGCCGGGACGTTTGCCGCTTCCCAGCGTTCGCCATAGAACTGCGTCACCAGCACATCCATTATGCGTGCCACCCGCCGGGAGAACCCGCGCTCGTCCACAATCACGCGCTCCGTAGTTGCAAACAGTTCCGCAGCGATCTCATCACGACAGGGGACTTCCACACCGGCCCGCAGCGTCACCGCTACCGACTCACCCTCTTCATTTTCCTCAGAGCAGGCCAGCGGGGTATCACTGTCATAAATTACCAGCGTCACTGGGTCTATGGGTTGTGTACGGGACTGCATCCGCTCGTACGCAGGGCCAATAAGATCGTAAAATCGAGCATCGGAGAAATTGCCACGCACATACCACAGATCCATATTCAGATCAGCATTCGGTGCATTCGTCCACTGTGCCCGCTCATCAAGATACCGCGCCGTGTTCGCAATTGCGTCCTGGCGGCCATCGGCGGTGACCAGCGTCCACGTATACATCACATCAGTGAACAGATCGGGGGCTTCCGCTGCATCCTCGAACTGCCAGATAAAGTTAACCGTTAGCACGCGACCATCACGGATGAACACATCGGCGTCGGTGCGCGGGATATTGAACGTTTGCGCGGGCCGATCTTCTGGCTGCACCAGCAGCGTCAGCGACGTAATATCGATGTCCGGGGCAATGCTGGCGTTAACGCGAAAGTACATCCCCGCCGGGAAAGCAGGTTCTGCCGTGGTAAACGTGAAAAACTCTGGCATGGGTGTTTGTGCCTGTGCGGGCAGCAAGCCCACACCGCACATCTGGATGGCTATCAGCTGGTATCGGTTCTGGGGGGTCGCATTAGTGTGGCAGTATAAATGATGCCACGAGAATAATCGACTCCATGCCTTCTGGCAACAGCCCGGCTTCTTCTGCCTGTAACAGGAAATATGCTGACCCCAGCAAAACGAAATTATAGGTGAAGTGCGCAATGATGGCTGCCGTGGT
>JBCCQC010000318.1:0-5692 GCA_039024535.1 Chloroflexota bacterium | reverse complement strand
AGCCCGATAAACGGCGACTTCCCCACACCGCCTGAAGGCGGGGGTTCCCGTCGCCATCCGGTAGAGAAAGGTTTTAAAGAGACTATGGCAAACCACCGAATCTATCAAATGAGTTTCGCTAAGGTCTATCCCCTGTATATCAACAAGGCGGAGAAAAAAGGACGTACCAGAGAGGAAGTCGATGAGATTATTCACTGGTTGACCGGGTACAGCAAGGAAGAGTTGGAAGCGCAGGTGGAGAAACAGACCGACTTTGAAACCTTTATCACAGAAGCCCCTCAGCTCAATCCTTCTCGTGCCTTGATTACAGGCGTGGTGTGCGGTGTGCGGGTAGAAAACATCGAAGAACCCATCATGCGAGAAATACGCTATCTGGACAAATTGGTCGATGAACTGGCAAGGGGCAAAGCGATGGACAGGATATTGCGTGCCAGTATCCCTCAGGAATAAGTAGCCAGCAGCGTCAGTCCGTTTATCTCTCAGCGCAGGCAATCGTGCGGTAATCCGCTTTCGGGAAGACATCCAGCGCACCGTTGATCGTAGCGTCCAGTATGTCGCGCCCATCATGCTCAAAAGCAGCCTTCGCTACCCGGTAATTTTCCTCAGAACCGGCCAAGTCGGGCAGTTGCCAGTATGTGCCACGCCCCACGTAATTGTGGTGGAAGTGATTGGTATCGTCGGACTGCGCCTGTACCAGTTGATGCGGCCTGCCCTGCGTGCTGTAGCGGTGATCTACACCGACGAGATACACCCGCGCAAAGCCCATGTAGTACGCCAGTTGCAGCGCCATGTACGTCACGGTGACGCCCGTCCAGACGCCCTGTGTAATGTTTGTGGCAAAGCCGGTATCGGGCAGTACATCCATGTACAGCATATCCGGGTCAGCATCAAGGTAGGGGCTGGCATAGTACGGAATAAAGCGCGGCATCTCCAGCGCCAGCACATCTGCCGCGAACTGAGCCAGCATGTATTTGTTCGCAGCAACGTAGTATGTGGGCTGGAACGGGATTTCGTCGAACAGCAGGTAAATGCGGTTGGTGCCGAACGTCACACAGTCCGCGAACACGGTGAAGTCCATATGGCGCAGGCCTGGCCCGTTGCCCATAATGACACAGTTTTCCCCGGCATGACGGTTGTGATAGGCAGCCAGTCTGTTTTGCATGGCCGGAGAGACACGCCGCCCCATTTTTACACGCAGGCGGCGATACCAGTACAGCAGCGACCCCGACCGCCGCGACAGCAACACAGCTACACCTGCTGCGCACGGGCGCGGGTGCGCAGTTCTGGCATGGTCAGCGAGACAATCAGCGGGACGTGCAGCGCAAATAGCAGCACCACCATAATTGCGCCGCCGGTCGCGCCATACTGCCGGATGAGCCACCACCCCACCGGGATCCCCACAGCCAGCGTGAGTCCCCGGTAAATCAGTACGCCGCGCATAAAATTAAACACGCGGTACAGTGGCCCGAACACACCACCCAGTGTCACCAGCAAGCCGAACAGCACCAGAATTTGCACCAGCGGCACGGTCTCCACCCATTTTTCGCCGTACAGCAGTGGGATGAACGGAGCCAGCAGCGCCAGCGTGCCATAAAACAGGATTGCTCCCCCGGCAAGGCCACCCAGCACCCGCCGGAAGTTGAGCCACAGCCGTTTGTAATCGCCGCGCCCTACCGCCTGCGGAATGACCGCCCGCAGATTATCCAGTACAGAGGCCGCGAAGAAATTCCCCTGCCGCACAATGCTCAGGGCGAGGCCGAGCTGCCCCGCCGCCACTTCACCGGCCACGCGCCCGGTAATCTGCACTGGCAGCAGCGTAAACAGCAGGCTCAGGTTTTTATCCAGCGCGTTGCTGAACCCGAAACCAAGTTCATTGCGTGGGTACGGCAGTGTGGTAGCTCGCACAATCTCCACGATAGCCGGGAACACGACGGTTTCATCAGAGCGGCGGGTGCGCTGATAGAACGCCATGACCAATGTACACGTCACCAGCGAGTAGAGAAGCTGTGCCGTTACCAGTGCAATGGGCAGCGGGTAGATTATCACTGCGCACACCGTCGCTGCTGTGAGGATTAACTGGTTGAGTGATTGTATGGTCGCCACATAGCGCATCTGGCGGCGGCTGCTGAACGTGATTACAAACAACGCAAACAGCATATCCAGCGGGCGGCGCAGCGTAAGTAATACCGCCATTGTGACGATTGCCCGTGCGTTGTCGCTATCCGGGTAGAGTGAGGTTGCCAGCGGGGTGAGCAGGTGCAGGCCCAGCAACAGCAGCGTACTGGCCGCGCTGTAAATTAGCGCTGTGCGCAGGTAAAACGCCATAAATCGCAGCAGCGCGTCTTCGTCGCGTGCGCCAACGGCTTCTGGCAGGCGGGTGTGCGCCCCCGGCACCAGCCCCGTCAGGTCAAGCAGTTGCCACAGGCTGAACAGCGTCATCGTAAGCTGCCACACGCCATAATCTTCTGGCTGCATGAGGCGCGGCACAGCAATTGACCCGGCCAGACTGATAACCAGCACGGCCCCTTTGCCGATTTGCAGCGTGATGGTGTCCTGTACGAATTTGCGAGAAAAAACGCGGGTAAGGCGCTTGAGCATGGCGTGTGGGCGGTGTGATAGGCCAGATAGAGAGCATATTCTGGCACTGCGCGGGGCTTTTGAACAGGAGCGATTTGCGGGTGGGGTGGCGCGGTGCCACCCCGGTGATCGTCAGCTTACCAGCTTACGTTCACGCTGTCGTACAACACGCTCATTTCGGTCAGGCCAGTGTAAATGATGGCGGCTTTGCTGTGGGATTGTTCCCCCAGGAAAACGCCATATGCCTGAACATTTTTGTCTGTGCTGTACGGGTCTATAGCTTCCCATTGAACGTTGCGGCAGTTTTTGAAGTTAATCTGGAATGTTTTTCCGCGCGGTGTGTCGTCTGTGATGGCCTGGCAGTCTACGATGACGGTGCTTTCTGAGTGTTGTAGATGCACATTGTGAATATAGAGTGTGCCCGGTGGTAGCCTGAGCAGTTCCCAGAGCCGTGGATCCATTACAATTACCCCTTATAACAGTAAATTTGTACACGCAGTATAGACCCGATTGATGAGCCAGGCATGAGATATACAGGGGAAATTGTAACGGTGTTTCGGGGGGTATGGGTGTGCCATACCCCCGCGTGGTTGCACTCAGCGCACGCTGAACCCGACAGTGTACGGTTCCTGGATGTAGTTGCCGTTGGCTACCACTGCCAGCCGCAGTTGATAGTCGCCGGGTTGCAAACCGGGTGAACCGGGCAGAAACTCCAGTTGACCGTTGACCACGTTCTGGTTGTGCGTGGTGCCGATGGTCGTCCAGCCACCGAACTGCCCACCCAGAATCTCCAGCTTGTAGTAGTCCGCCTGCTCTGGCGAGAACTGCACCGTTCCGATAATCGGGATACCCTCGGAGATGACCTGGCCCTGTTGTGGCTGGTTGATAACCGCTGTAATCACCGTGGGGCCGCTGCCCTGTGCCTGGAGTAGCTCCGGCGAACAGGCAATCGTCGGCAGGTAGGCCAGCCCGCGCCCGATGGCGTACTTCTCCGCTTCGATGGCATCGGCAGGTTGTGGCGGCGGCTTCAAAAACAGCAGATCACGCGAGGCCGGGGCATGGCTCACCAGATCGGACGGTACCTGGCAGTAGCGCGGGGCCGGGGGAACCCCGATAGATGGATCACTGCTCAGTTGCAGGCTGGCGGCCACGCTCTGCGGGATGGGATGCGCCCGCACGCGGATTACACCGGGCGAAATTTCCTGCTGGAACGGCTGGCCCGGTTGCGGCTGCGACTGCTGCTGCGGTTCCGGGTCGCGGTAAACAAACTGCCCATCAGAGGTGGGTACACCGGCGGGGCCGTCCAGTTCCCACTCGTTAATCGTGGAACACTGTTCGCTGCCGTCGCGCAGGTTACGCACATCGCACACCTGCCGCAGTGACATGGACTGTGGCGGGTTTGGTTGATCCGGCTGATGCGTGCCATCCACGGCCAGCACGTTAAAGTAGCGGTTGTTGTTGTATACCGTGTTTATCACGCTGTTCCAGATGGGCGCGGCCCCCGTCAACCCCGACGAGTTCACCATCGGGTCGCCATTGGAGTTGCCCACCCACACACCAACCACTACGTTACGTGTGTAGCCGACTGTCCAGTTGTCTTTTACGTCGTTAGTTGTGCCCGTCTTCACGGATGATGCAATGCCGTCTGTGCGCAGCGGGCTGTTTGCACCCATGGCCGGCGCACGGGCGTTGTTATCTGCCAGAATATCGGTGACGATGAACGAGATACGCGGGTCAAGCACCTGTGTACCCAGTGCGGTACGTGCTACCGTCTCTGGCGTAACGTTACCCTCCGGGCAGCCGCCTTCGAACTGGTAAATGATGTTGTCTTCGCTATCCAGCACGCACAGGATCGCTGTGGTGGGTACCAGCACACCCTGGTTGGCAAACACACCGTATGCGCGGCTCAGTTCCAGCAGCGTCACTTCACCGCCGCCCAGCGTCAGCGAGGGGCCGTACAGACTCGGATCGGGGTTCAGGCTGGTCATGCCAAAGCGGCGCATATAGTTCAGCAGGCCCTCGGTGCCCACAGCACGCTCCAGCACTTTTACTGCCGGGACGTTGTAGCTGTTGGCGAGCGCGGCACGCATATTGACCGGGCCGTGATAGGTACGGTCGTAGTTGACGGGCCACGTGGCCTGCCCCGGCACGCTGATGCTGCGTACCTGCGTATCCCAGATCACATCGGCGGGACTCATGCCGTTTTCCATCGCAGCGGCATACGTCAGTGATTTGACAGTACTACCGGGCTGGCGCGGCGATACCGCCACGTTCACGCGCCCGTCGATGGCTTCGTTATCGTAGTCGGCACTACCCACCATCGCTACAATTTCACCCGTCAGCGGCTTGAGCACGACCACCGCGCCGTTGCTCACGTTGTTGGCGGCAAGCTGGCCTACCTGTGTGACGATGGCGGCCTCGACCTGATTGTTCAGGCCAAGGTCTACTGTGGTGAAGACTTCGTAGCCGCCAGCGGCGATGGATTCCGGGTTGATACCAGATTCTGTCAGCACATCTTCCAGTTCACCCTGCGCGAACACCGTAAAGTGCGGCGCACGCAGTGGAGCCTCCGGCGTGAATACTTCCAGGCCCTGGCGCAGGGTTTCATCGCGCTGCGCGGACGTAATATAGCCCTCGTTCACCAGTGCATTCAGCACAATGCGCCAGCGTTGCAGTACCGCCTGCTGAATTTCCGGGTCGGGGTTGAGCGGGTCAAGGCTGGCGGGGGCCTGTGGCAACCCGGCCAATAGCGCAGATTCGCCCAGTGTGAGTTGTTCCACGTCTTTGCCGAAAATCGTATTCGAGGCGGCCTGCGCACCATAGGCGAGGTTGCCGTAATACACCTCGTTCAGGTACATCTCCAAAATTTCGTCTTTGCTCAGGCGTTGATTGAGGGCCAGCGCCAGAATAATTTCCTCAGCTTTGCGGCGGACACTGCGCTCCGTGCGATATTCGTAGTCAAAGGCGACGTTGCGCACAAGCTGCTGCGTGATGGTACTGCCGCCCGTGCTGCCATCTATCAAACCGGCAAACTGCAACGTCGCGCGGATGGTTGCGGGTACGTCGATGCCGGGGTTGCTGTAAAACGTGTCGTCTTCCAGTGCCACCGTTGCGT
>JBCCQC010000317.1:0-5703 GCA_039024535.1 Chloroflexota bacterium | reverse complement strand
TCTGGATGAGCCGACGGCGGTACTCACCCCACAGGAAGTTGATGACCTGTTCAATGTGCTGCGCACACTGGCCGTAGATGGGCGCGGGCTAATTTTCATCTCGCACAAACTGCATGAGGTACTGGCAATCAGCGACCGCATCACCGTGCTGCGCGATGGTCGCAAGATCAACACCATTCCGGTGAGCGAGGCTACGAAACCGAAACTCGCGGAGATGATGGTGGGGCGGCCTGTGCTGCTGGAATATGATCGTGCTGACGTTGAAGCGAAGGAGGAACGCCTGACGCTGGAAAATGTTTCTGCGCTCAGCAATCGCGGCGATGAAGGATTGCGCAATGTGTCGTTCTCGGTTCACGCTGGCGAAATCCTCGCTGTTGCGGGTGTGAGTGGTAACGGCCAGCACGAACTGGCCCAGGTTATTGCGGGTTTGCGTCCGGCAACAAACGGTAAAGTTACTGTAGCCGGAGATAATGTCACGAACGCCGCGCCAGTCCATATCAAAAGCAAAGGGCTGTCTTACATCCCTGAAGAGCGCATGATTGACGGCGTGATTAAAGACTTTACTGTAGCGGAAAACCTGGTGCTGCATGACCACGGCAAGGCGAACTATACCGTTGGCGGCATCTTCATGAATTTCCACAAAATCGCGGAAGATACAATGATGGCTATCCGCGACTACGAGATCAAAACACCCGGACATGAAACACCCATCAAAAATTTGAGCGGTGGCAACATTCAAAAACTGGTGCTGGCCCGTGAACTTGCACAGAACCCACGTGTACTGATTGCTGCACAGCCTACCCGTGGCGTGGACATTGGCGCAACGGAGTACATTCACAACCGCCTGCTGGAAGAACGCGAAAACGGCACTGCCGTGTTGCTCATTTCCGAAGACCTTGACGAAATCCGTGCGCTGTCAGATCGCATACTGGTCATGTTTGAGGGTGAAGTAGTGGGCATCGTGAATAATGCCGATGTTACCGTAGAAGAAATTGGCCTCATGATGACTGGTACAGCATTAGATACACCTTAGACATACGACAAATATTTTATTAAACTACTGTTATTCGGCAGGTCACTGCCTCATATGCAGTGGCGTTGGGTGCAACGCCCATCGAAAAGTGCCTGCTTATCGTCAAAACCCTGATAAGAGGTAACAGCCGAATTTTATGAAACTCTGGAACAAATATCATACCCCGAAAACCGTCGATGAAGCGCTGGCCGTGCTTGCAGAATATAAGGGCCATGCTCGCGTTATTGCCGGTGGAACCGACCTGTTGATTGACCTGCGTGCAGAGGGCGCAGAACCACAGGAAGCCCTTGTAGACATTACCACTATTCGCGAGATGTGCGAAATTACCGCTGACGCGAAGTATGCGTATATTGGCGGTGGTGTCACCCACTCGCGCATTGTCAAATCCACTGCATTTGCAGACCATGCCACATGCCTTGTAGAAAGCTGCGGTGTTGTGGGTGGCCCACAGGTGCGCAACGTCGCTACACTCGGCGGCAACGTGGCCCACGCCCTGCCTGCCGGGGATGGCACCACATCGCTGGTCGCGCTGGATGCGTCTGTCGAAGTAGTAGTGAGTGGTGAACGTAAGTGGTTGCCCGTCCGGGAACTATTTCTCGGCCCCGGCAAGTCCATTCTGGATAGCACCAGAGATATTCTGGTTCGCTTCCGCTTCGAACTGGCGCAGGCGAATCAGGGCACGGCGTTCAAGCGCATCATGCGTCCGCAGGGTGTTGCTCTGCCGATTCTGGGCTGCGCGGTGTGGATTGAAACCGACGAAGCCGGTGAAAACTATGTGGATGCCCGCATCTGCCTTGCGCCGGTAGCCCCCACCCCCTACCGTGCCACGAACGTTGAAGACGCGCTGAAGGGCCAGCCGATTACTGAAGAAACGCTGCGTAATGCGCTGGATGTTGCCCACGACACACTCAATCCGCGCACCAGCAAATACCGTGCCACATCAGACTATCGGCAGGAGATGATCGAAGTCCTGCTCAAGCGTACCATCCCGCTGGCGGTCAACCGCGCCGTGACCGGCACAGCGATTCCTGAAGGTGTAGGCGCATAGGAGATTTATTGTGACAGAACTGAACATTACCGTTAACGGGAAAGACCATACGCTTGACGTTGTAGAATCGCGCACACTGGCGCAGTTTTTACGTCTGGATCTGGGCATGACCGGTACCAAGATCGGCTGCGAGGAGGCCGAATGCGGCATCTGTACCGTCTGGGTGGATGGCATCCCGGTTGACTCGTGCGTATACCCGGTGTGGAAAGCACAGGGCCGCGAAGTCACCACGATTGAGGGGCTGGAAAAAGAGGGCTGCCTGCACCCCATGCAGGACAATTTCATCAAGCATGGGGCAGTGCAGTGCGGATTCTGTACGCCGGGCCTGATTATGACGGCTGCCGCGCTGGTGGATGAAAACCCGAACCCGGACGAACACGAGATCAAAGTGGCGCTCAAGGACACCTACTGCCGCTGCACGGGCTATACCAGCGTGATTGAGGCGATTAAGTCGGCGGCGTCAGAAAAGCGCGGGGATGGGCCACTGCCCGTGAAAGACCCGGAAGTCTCTGAGCCGATGAACGTCGTCAGCCGCAGCGTCCCCCCCGTGGATGTGCGCGAGAAAGTAACAGGCGAAGCGCTTTACACCGACGACTATGTTTTCGACGGAATGCTGTACGCACGCACACTGCGCTCTCCGTATCCGCACGCAAAAATTCTGAGTATCAACACAGAAAAAGCAATGGCACTGGCCGGTGTACACACGGTTCATACACACGAAGATGTACCCGGCAAGAACATTCACGGTCTCATCCATCTGGACTGGCCGGTGCTGTGCCATGATGTGGTGCGTTATATGGGCGATGCGGTTGCAATCATCGCTGCCGATACACCCGAAATCGCAGAAGCCGCGCTCAAGCTGATTGACGTAGACTACGAACCGCTGCCAGTAGTTGCCACGCCAGAATATGCACACACACCGGAAGCCCCGAATCTGCACCCGGAACACCCCACTGGCAACCTGCTCAAGCACATCAAGGTGCGCAGCGGCGATATTGAACAGGGCTTTGCAGAGGCCGATGTGATTGTGGAACACACCTACCATACCCCCACGACCGAACATGCCTTTCTGGAGCCAGAATGCTCGATTGGCGTGCCTGCTGGCTATGATGACAATCACATCAAGCTGACGGTTTATGTCGGCTCACAGATTCCGTATCAGGATCGCAACCAGATTGCCCGCGCCATGAACCTTCAGGAAGAACAGGTTCGTGTGATTGGCACGCTGATTGGTGGTGGGTTCGGCGGTAAAGAAGACATCGCCGGTCAGATTCATGTGTCCATGCTGGCAGAAGCCACTGGTCGCCCGGTGAAAATGCTCTACTCACGCCAGGAATCACTGATTTTCCACCCGAAGCGCCACGCGACGACGATTCATATCAAAACGGGTGCGAAGAAAACGGGCGAACTGGTCGCGGTGCAGGCCACGCTCTACGGTGATACTGGCGCTTACGCCTCGCTGGGTGACAAGGTGATGACCCGCGCCACCACCCACGCTACCGGGCCGTATGTGGTGCCCGACACAAAAATTGACTGCTACGCGATGTACACCAATAACCCGCCGTCCGGTGCGTTCCGTGGCTTCGGCGTGACACAATCCGCGTTTGCCGTTGAGCAGAACATGGATATGATCGCGCACGAAATAGGCATGGATCCAATGGAGTTCCGCCGGATGAATGCACAGAAAGTGGGCGTTACAACCGCAACCGGGCAGCTTCTGCGTGAATCTGTGGGCCTGCTGGAAACGATAGAAAAGGTTCACAACGATATGCACGCCCATCACAATGGGACGGGCTTCAAGTGGGCATGGCGTGAGGGCAACAAAGCCTACGGATGGGGCGTTGCTGCTGCTTATAAGAACACCGGCCTGGGTGGTGGCGCCCCGGATGTGTCCGAGGCAGAAGTAGAGGCGTTCGAAGACGGTACCATTCAGGTACGCACCGCCGCTGCCGATATGGGCCAGGGACTGGCACATGTGGTAGCGCAGGTGGCCGCAGAAGCAATGGACATGCCATATAATAATGTCAAAGTGCTGCTGTGTGACACCGACCTCACGCCCAATGGCGGCCCCACCACAGCATCCCGACAGACGTTTATGAGCGGTAACGCGGCGCGGCTGGCAGCAACCAACCTGCGCGAAGCCATGACGCGCACCGCTGCCGAAATTCTGGACGTGCCGCCGGAGGAAATCTACTACGAAGAAGGCCTGATGCGCCACAACGGGCACAGCGTCCCGTTTGGCGATGTGGTCAAGTTCATGAAGCAGAGCGGCCTCGAACCTGTTTCGAAGCATGAATACTGGGCACCGGCTACAAAACCGCTCGGTGAGGGCGGTGACATGCACTTTGCGTTCAGCTATGCGACGCAGGCTGCGCTCGTAGAAATTGACCTCGAAACCGGTCAGATCAAGGTGAAGAAGGTTGTGAGTGGCACAGACATTGGCCGCGCGATCAACCCACTCGCACTACAGGGACAGATTGAGGGCGGTATCGTGATGGCGATGGGTAACTGCCTGACGGAAGCGTACATCAACGAGGAAGGCGTCCCATGGACGCGCTTGCTGTCTCGCTACAAGATGCCAAGCATCAAGCACACGCCAGAAATCATCTCACACCTGATTGAGCACCGCGTAGAGGCGGGGCCATATGGTGCGAAGGGCGTGGGCGAGATTCCGTCAATCAACACCACACCAGCAATCTGCAACGCCATCTATCACGCGACTGGCGTACGTATCTTCAGCATCCCGGTAGACCAGGATGCGCTGCTGCGGGCCATCAAAGCGGGTGAAAGCGAAGTTCACACCGCATGGCAGGACGTGGTGAAGCACTAAAACAAAACGGGGCAGTCTGCAATCAGACTGCCCCACCATGACCCCTACGTCTATCGCTGGTTACAGATCGGCCAAGACTTCCTCAGCACAATCCAGCGTCGCGTTAATAATTTCTGGCGTGTGATACGCACTCACGAACCCGGCCTCGTACTGGCTTGGCGCAAAATACACGCCCTGCGCCAGCATCGCATGGAAAAACGCTGCATAACGCTCTACGTGCGCGTATTGTTTAGCTGTAGCAAAGTCCGTGATTTCCGCACCGTCTTCCCTCAGGAAATAGAAGCCGAACATGGTTCCGGCGTGCCCGGTCTGGATCGGAATACCGTGCTTCTCTGCGATAGCGGCCATGCCATCAGCCAGCAACGCGGTACTATCGGCAATTGTGCCGAAAACACCATCTTCCAGCAGAGCGCCAATCGTCGTCAGGCCAGCCGTCATTGCCAGCGGATTGCCGGAAAGCGTGCCAGCCTGGTACATGTTGCCGACCGGCGCGACTGTTTCCATAATGTGACGTTTACCAGCATAGGCCCCCACCGGCAGACCACCACCGATTACCTTGCCGAGACATGTGATGTCCGGGTCAATGCCGTATGCCTGCTGTGCGCCACCTGTGGATACCCGAAAGCCCGTCATTACCTCATCAAGAATAAACAACGCGCCGTACTCGTGGCACAGTTCCTGCAAGCCCTGTAAGTAGCCATCATGCGGCGACACAAAGCCCATATTGGCGGCGATTGGCTCGGTAATCACCCCGGCGATGTCGTCCGGGTACTGCTCGAACAGTTTGCGCAC
>JBCCQC010000316.1:0-5703 GCA_039024535.1 Chloroflexota bacterium | reverse complement strand
GGTGTGCGTACGGCGAATAACGAGGTGAGCGCTGCTTTTGACGAAAACAACCAGACAGTGAACGCGGTTATCAGTGCGGTGCAGGGGGCCGGTATTGCCGCTGACGACATCAGCACCGTGAGTATTTACGCTTTTACCCGTGACCTGAGCGACCCATTTGCAGCCCCGGATCCGAACGCAGCCCCGCAGGTTACTTATGAAGTGACGAATGACCTGCGCATCATCGTGCGCGATACAGCGGCAGTAGGCAGCGTGATTGCTACGGCGGTGAACGCCGGGGCTAACAACATCTACGGGCTTAACTTCCGCTTCAGCGACGAGGACGCGCTGGAGTTTACCGCGCAGGAACTGGCGATGGAACATGCAGCGGCCCAAGCCGCCCGTTACGCTGACCTTGCCGGTGTGGAACTCGGTGAGATTGTCGCTATCAGCGAGACGATTGGCGGCGGTGGCCCGATTCCGTTTGCTGCGCAGGGCTTTGGGGGTGGCGGTGGTGCGGGTGGCGGTGCCCCCGTCGAGCCTGGTGACCTCACCGTGAGTGTTCAGGTGCAGGTAACATACGCCATCAACCGCTAGATTTCTCCTCTGCCGGGGTGTGCGCGTGTGTGCCCCGGCATTTTCAGCCATAAGCACGGCTTATCACATCTCCAGCAATTCCTTTCCTCCCCGGATTACCGCACATCGGGTAAGATTCGGTGGCTTTTGACCTTCTAACCTGTGTAATCAACGAGGATTGACCTGTGGAAACGATTAACCTGACTGACGAAACGCTGGATAGCACGCTGAACACGGATAAGCCCGTGGTGCTGTTGTTCACAGACGGCGATGGCCTGCGTGGTGACTTTACGACCGCGTTCAAGAAAGCGGTGGCAGAAAGCAACGACGTGATCTTTGCGAAGATCAACCCGAAGCAGAACCCGCAGGCGGCGGCGCGTTTCCAGGTGGGTAGCAAGCCTGTGATGATTGCGTGGCACTGTGGCGAGTCTGTTGTGCGTCGCAGCCGCCCGTGGGGTACCGACCTCACGCTGGCGCTGGATACGCTGCGCGAACATGTGGTTGCTACCGCAGGTCAACCCGAAACCGACAACAATACAGGAGAGACACCCGTGACAGACCAGATTATTGCACCGGACAAGCCGGTTAACGTAACGGATGAGACGTTTGAGGCCGAGGTACTGAACAGCGAACTGCCTGTGCTGGTAGACTTCTGGGCAGAGTGGTGTGGGCCGTGTCGTATGGTCGCACCGATCCTTGATAAACTGGCAGTGGAGTTTGCCGGGCAGGTGAAGATTGCCAAGGTGGACGTAGATAGCAATCAGGGGCTGGCCCAGGCCTTCCGCATTATGAGCATCCCGAACATGATGGCCGTGAAGAACAAAGCGATTGTGTTCAACCAGCCGGGTGCCCTGCCAGAGCCAGCCCTGCGCGATCTGATCCAGCAGTTGATTGCGCTGGAGGTGCCTTCTGAGGAAGAGCGCGAAGCACAGGCCGCAGCGGAAGAAGCCGCAGACGAATAAGCATCACGGCGCCGGGGTCACGCTGCGCGTCACCCCGTCTAATGAGCATCCCCGAACAGGTGGCCTGTGTGCTGCCTGTTTTTGTTTACCGTACCCATAACTAACCTCCCAACCTCATGGTATGGTAATTATCCTGCTGGTAAGGTTATGTTATAGTTTGTGCATATGCATAATAAACAATAAAAACGCAAATGAACATATGGCTGATTTTCCTCTTTCAGGCACTGGTCTATAGTGTGTTTCCGTTTTACTTCGCAAGGCTCCGGTATCATCTTCGCTCTATCTCCTTTTACGTTTACCTGGGCATTGTCCTTGTTCTGGGTGGATTCATGGGATCTGTGTATTCATTTCCACTCACTAATAACATCACTGTCTCCGGTGGTAACCTGACGTATGGGGCTTTCATGATGGGGATTATTCTGCTGGTGATGCTGGAAGGTGACATGGACGTGGTTCGCAACATGATACGTCTTGTCATTACAGTGAATGCTTTCGTGTTTATCCTCTTCACAGCTCTAGGGCACGGGTTAGGAAACCCGGAAGTCATCAATGTTCTTGGAACCCCGGCTGCACTATTCTCGGTTGCAATTCAGTTCATGATCCTCGGTGGCGTCCTTATTGTACTGGAACTCTTGATTTTTCTTTTTGTTTTCGAGCATGTGAAGCAGCATATCAAGAATCCAATTGTTCTGGGTGCGCTCTACCTTGTTTTTTACATTATCACACTGGCACTTGATGGGGTTCTGTTCCCGGCTATTGCGCTGTTTGGCAACCCTGCCCTTGTTGACATCATTGCTGGTAATGTGAGTGGCAAGCTGGTGATGGGCACGGTGTTCAGTATACCGATGGCGTTGTTTCTCTATATTAACCGGAACCGCTTTGTGGAATTCATTGAAACTCCACTGACGTTCTCAAACCTGCTAAAACCTTCACGGCAAATGCTGCAAAACGTTCTGACCGATACCCAGAAAAGCTACCAGCTTCTGGTAGAAACTTCGCCCTATGCCATCGGTATTTATCAGCATGGACGCATTGTATTCGTTAATGAAGCAGCAGTCGAATTAATTGGTAAAAGCCGGAAAAGCGAGTTGGTAGGTGAGTTATATTCATCCGTAATTGCTCCGGTTTTCTTCAAGCGAAGTCATGAGCGTCTTCAGCGTGTACTGAAAGGGGAGACCGGGATTTATCCACTTGAAGATGAATTTGTCAGGCAGGATGGAACAACAGTCCCGGTTGAGATAAATGCAGTTCCGATGCTCTATCGGGGGGAGCCAGCAGTTCAGGTTATCACAATCGATATCACTGAACGTATTCATGCTCAACAAACAAAAGACCATGCTGCCCGACTGCAAATTGAGCTTGAAAAAGAGCGGGAGTTGCGCGAACTCAAGTCTCGGTTTACATCAATGATTGTCCATGATTTCCGCAACCCTGTCGCATCTATATCACTCTCTGCTGAATTGATACCACGGTATGCTGGGAGAATGGATGTGCGGAAAATTGAGGAAAAAACGGCCCAGATTATAACCAATACACGGGTTCTGAATAAACTGATTGACGATGTTCTTGAACTTGGTCGTATGGAAACTTTAGAAACCAATTTCTCGCCAGAACCACGTGACGTTGAAGAATTTTGTAGTGAATTATTTGAAGATTTTCAACGTCAACACGAGTCAAAACCTTATAAGTTTGTGTTCACCAGTGTTGTGGATCGACTTGTAGTAGATCTGGATGAGGAGTTATTTCGGCGTGCAATTGGCAACCTGTTGTCTAATGCGGTGAAGTACTCACCAGATGGCGGCACAATCACGATGATAGTGGCTCGTGAGCAAGATAGTGTCATTCTCAAAATTGCTGATACTGGTATCGGCATACCGGCAAATGAATTGCCACGAATATTTGATTTTTTCCATCGAGCTAACAATGCGTCAGATATAAATGGAACTGGCGTTGGCCTGACTATCGTTAAGCAAATTGTTGAAGCCCATGATGGGCAGATAGTCTGCGAGAGTGAAGTTGGCGTTGGCACAACTTTCACGATAACGCTACCATTGGCGTAATGTAGCCGTGGGGTTTAGATACTTTGACCCCACGGATGATTAGTACTACCGCACGCCGAGCAGTAACTCGTTCGTGAGCTGGTCTAGCTGCTCATATGGCAGGTGACGTGCCCCCATAGCGGCCCGGTCGAAGTCCACGGCATTGAGCTTTGCCACACTTTCCGCACTGTAACCCTCACTCAGGTAGCTGAACGCGCCATCGTCGGCGTTAATTTCTGCCAGCAGTGCCTGAATTTCGCTGTCTGCGTTGAACTTCTCCGCTTTTTCCTTAAGAATCAGGTAGGTGCGCATGCACCCTCGTGCAAACGCCTTCACGTCCTCGTAGGTAGAAGTGCGGTAGGCGTGCGCGTCGAAGTGACGGTTGCCGTCATAGCCCACATCCTCGAGGAACCTGACAAGGAAAAATGCCTGCTTCAACATATCGGAGCCGAACCGGAAGTCCTGGTCATAGCGGCCAAATAGCTGGTCGTTCAGGTCGATGTGGAACAGCTTCCCGGCATCCCATGCCTGCGCGACCGCGTGCGTGAAGTTGAGGCCGGCCATGTGCTCGTGGGCCACTTCCGGGTTTACGCCTACCATATCCGGGTCATCCAGGGTGTAGATGAACGCCAGCATATGCCCGACGGTGGGCATGAAGATATTACTGCGCGGCTCGTTGGGCTTGGGTTCCAGTGCAAACTTGAGGTCGTAGCCCTGATCTTTGACGTAGCCGATGAGGAAGTTAAATGCCTCGCGGAACCGCTTGACGGCATCTGCCGGGTTTTTGCTGGCGTCGGTTTCGGTACCTTCACGGCCACCCCAGAACACGTACACCCCCGCGCCACACTCCACGCCCAGGTCAATGGCGGCCATTGTCTTCTGGAGTGCGTAAGCGCGTACTTTCGGGTCGTTGGATGTGAACGCGCCGTCTTTGAATGCCGGGTCGGTGAACAGGTTCGTTGTTGCCATTGGCACCACGATGCCGTTATCGTCCAGCGCCTGCTTGAAGTCCTTCACGATCTGGTCACGCTCAGATGCTGTCGCGTCGATGGGTACTAGGTCGTTGTCGTGGAAGTTGACGCCGTATGCGCCCACCTCGGCCAGCAGTTCGACCAGTTCGACCGGGGTTTTCTGCTCGCGCACGGCCACGCCGAACGGGTCGCGCCCCACATTGCCTACCGTCCACAGGCCGAACGTGAATTTGTGCTCCGGTTGTGGCTCATATGCCATGATGTTTTTCTCCGTGTGTGAAGTAAAGTTATTTTTGCCATAGTGTACCGCATCGGGGGGCGGTTTGCGCACCAGATTGGCCCACGTTACAATCTGGCGACGGATTAACCACCCGGTAAACTCATCTGTTCACACGGAGGACGCTATGCCTGAGCCAACCATAACCCCGCAGGAGTTTGTTAATGAGTGGAGAGGCGTTACGCTGAAAGAGCGCCAGGCCTACCAGACGCATTTTGTGAGCCTGTGCAATATGATTGGTGTGCGCCGACCGGGTGGCACTGGCACCGATGCCGCCGGTAATATCTTTATGTTTGAGCACAGTATCGAAAAGGAGGACGGTAGCCGGGGCTATGTGGATGCTTACTACCAGAACCACTTTGCGATTGAGTATAAAGCGCCGGATAAATACAACGACCTTGCAGACGCCTACAACCAGATCAAGGCTTACCGGCAGAACCTGAACAACGTGCCGCTGCTGGTGGTGAGGGATATTAACCGCTGGGAAATACACGCCCACTTTGATAACGCCCGCTATAAAAAATACGAGTTCCTGCACGAAGACATCCTCAAGCCCGGCACCCGCATGCTGACGGCGCTGTTTACCGAGCCGCAAAAGCTGAACCCGAACCTGATTTCTGAGCGTGTGACATTGGGGCAGTTTTGCGGACACCAAATGTGTCAGATACACTAAGCCAGTAGTCGAAAGTTATCCAAAAGATGGGTAAACTGTGGGTATGGGAAAACGAATCGATTTCACACTGGCAGAAGACGAGCTAAAAACGGTGGAAGAGGCCATCAACCACTCGGTTCACGCTGAAGTGCGGCAGCGAGCGATCGCGATCCGTCTGCTCCATCTGGGCCAGCGTCCAGAGCAGGTGGCCGAGGCGGTGATGGTCACAGCGAACACGATCTACGCG
>JBCCQC010000315.1:0-5712 GCA_039024535.1 Chloroflexota bacterium | reverse complement strand
TGCTGGAAGGGCTGGAAAACTCGCTGATGCTGGTTGTGCTGGCCCGCTACCCCGACAATATAGCAGGTCTACTGAGCACAACTTCTATGATAACTGGCTTAAAGTTCGTTCTGGTGAATGCAATCACGGTAGCCATCGTTGCAAGCTCTGGTTTAGCATTGATGATAGTATTGTACCGTCGAGTGAGCCAGAAACCGACTTCATGACCCGAAAACTCCGCCTTACTGCCTTTGCCCTGCTTATTGTCGTGCTCAGTCTCGTCCGCCTGCGCAACCCGGACGCCCGCGCCCATATCTGTGACGACATCCCTGTAAATGAATGCCCCGCTGTGATGGTGGAGGCAATGGTAGGCTGGTTGCAGCTTTCTGGCAGTGAGGTGCCGGTGCGCCCCACGCCGTTTGTGCCGCCAGAGGGGGCCGGGGAAGTAATTATGCCGGAGGGGTACTCGCTGGATGTGTGCAGTGTGACGCCAAGCACCGGCGAGATGAGCGGTGTGAATGTGCGATCACAGCCAGATTTTAACGCAACAGTGATTGATGGCCTCCCGCTGAACAGCTATGCAGAGGTCGCCGCCATTGGCGATGAGTGGTATGCGGTGATTACACCGCGCCTGCTGCCGGGGTACGTGGCAAAGCGCGTGACGACGCTGGTAGGGCCATGTGGTGAGGTTCCGCCGCTGGAATAAACAGTTAGAGGGATCGCTACAGGCAACCCCTCGGTGACTCACGGACTCCCACTGTCAACGGTTTAGCTGTCGTTATCTTCCAGCAGCGCCATCAGTTCGGGATCCAGCATCAGCGGGCCGGTCATGGTGCCCTTCTTGCGGCGCACCACGCGGTAGGCCAGCGCAATCTCGTAGCCTTTGGTCTTCTCCGGCACGATTTCCTCGCACTCGAACATATCCTGCACATATTCGTAAGTCTTCTCAGAGATGATAACCTCGCCGGGGCCAGCATTTTCCTGGAGTACCTTGCAGATTTCCATCGCCTCACCCATCGCGCTGAACTCCTCGCGGCCACCACCACCTGTATTACCCAGAACGGCTGGCCCGGTGTGGATGCCCGTGCCGTAGAACAAACGCTGATCTTCCGGCATCACTTCGTGCTGGGCTTTCAGGTCAAACACCATGCTCATCGCAGCACGCACGCACCGCACCGCGTGGTCTTCCTGCGGGTTCAACTGTGTATTGAACAGGCCGGTTACCGCGTCGCCCATGTACTTATCTACAATGCCCTCATACAGGTTAATCGCATCCGACGCCAGCGACAGATAGCGGTTAATCACGCGCATCAGGTCTTCTGGCTCCAGGTTTTCGCTGAAGGTCGTGAACCCGCGTACATCACAGAACAGCGCTGTGATCTCGCGTACTTCAACTTTCATGTTGGAAAGCGTTTCCGACTTGATATTCTCGATGTTGCCCATCGGCACGAAGTTGCGCACCTGCTCTAGCTGGGCCTGGCGCTCTTTGATCTCCGTCAGGTCGTCCAGCACAATCACGATGCCTTCCACACTGCCGTCACGCTCGTCATGCAACGGGCTGACGATCAGGTTCCAGTTACGACGGCCCCGGCCCGGTAATTCCGGCTCCATTTCCACATCGGTCTGGTTATCACTGGCAGCAACTTCCGCAATCGCATCCGCAAGGGCAGTGGTATCACCGGGGATAATATCGAGAAGCTGCTGGCCGAGAATACTCCCCGGCTCTGCACCCAGAATTTGCTCCGCAGCAGCGTTGAGGGTGGTCACGGTGCTGTCTGTGTTGATGGTGACGATGCCGCTGGCTACTGACGAGAAGATGTTGTTCATCAGGTCGCGGACGCTGGTCACTTCGTTAAGCTGGTTGCGGGCATCGGCAAACAGCCGCGCATTCTCAATGGCAACACCGGCCTGGTCTGCAAAAGCGGTGAGCAGGTTCTTTTCGTGCTCGCGGAAGACACCCGCCAGGATGCGGTTATCACAGTACACCACACCGATAACGTCATCGCGCGAGGTGAGCGGCACAGCCAGAATACTGCGCAGCGCAAACCCGACGATACTTTTCTGCTCCTGGAAGCGCGGGTCGGCACTGGCGTTGTCCGTCAGCACAGGGGCTGCGGTTTCTGTCACCCGGTTCACAATCGTGCGGCTGACGATGAATTCGCTCTGGTCTAGCTGCTCCTGGTCAATGCCGCGTGCCACACGGAACTCCATCTCGCCGGTTTCTTTGTTCTTCAGCACAATGTAACCGCGTTCGGCACCCGTCAGGCGCACCACAGTATCCATTACCTGGTTCAGTACCTCGTCCACGTCCAGCGTAGAGGCAATCAGCGCCGTGGTATCCGCCAGCGCACGAAGCTGCGTCAGTTCAATCTGCATCCCGCCGACGTTCTGCTGGAGGCCATCCACGCGGTCTTTTAGCTGTTTCAGGCTGCTCATCGCCTCTGTAGGCAGCTTGAGGCCGCGTGTGCGCAGCATATCCTGCTGTGTGCGCATCACCTTGAGCAGATCTTTAACGCGCGTGCTCAGCGCACGTACCTGCGTGGAGACCGTCTGGCTGTTGTCGGGTTGGGGGGTCATGGCTACTGCTCCCTGAACACTTCATATATGCGGGTATACTGCTGGCGGCCCTTCACCTTCACGGCCTCGCGTTCTTCCATGCGGATGCCGGGGAGGGTGTTTGTACCGGCGGTTTGCGTGGCGTACTTCAGCAGGTCTTCGCTGATGATAATCTGGCCGGCGGTGGCGTTTTCTTCCAGCCGCTTGGACAGGTTGATGGTGTCGCCAATGGCGGTGAAGTTACGGCGGTTGTGGCTGCCCACGTTGCCCAGCGTGGCAATGCCACTGTGGATACCAATGCGATACCAGTGCGGGTCTGGCGAGATGCCAACGGCGGCGTAAAATTTGAGAAACGCATCACGAATATCCAGCGCAGTTTCGATCGCACGCAGGGCGTGGTCGGGCTGCGGGTTCAACTGTGTGTTGAACAGCACCATCAGTTCGCTACCCATGTACTTATCAATCACGCCGTCGCGCTGCTGCACGGCAATCGTCGCCACAGATAGATAGCTGTTGATCTGCTCCATCAGCAGTTCTGGCGTAATATCTTCCGGGAAGCTGTTAAAGGGCCGCACTTCCGCGAACATACACGTCATGGTGCGGCGCTCACCGCCCAGGTCAATCTGCGCAATCTCATGAATGCGCGGCAGCATCCCCGGCGGCAGGTAGTTTTCCAGCAGGCCCAGCATTTTTTCGCGTTCGTTCTGCTCGGTCAGGTCATCCACCGCCACGGTAACGCCCTGTGTCTGGCCGTCTGTGTCTCGCAGTGGGCTGAACTTGAAGTTCAGGAAAACCGGGCCGGGTTTGCCGTCCATGTGCAGCGTCTTCTGGAACGACAGGCTTTCGTCATTTTCCAGCACAGTACGCATATGCGCTTCGATGTCGGCGTCGTCCAGCGGCAGCACATCAATCAGGCGTTTGCCGATGGCAGCTTCCTCCATGATGCCAAAAATGCCCTCTGCGGCTTTGTTAAATGTAATAACCAGATCACTGGCGCTGGTTGTAATAATAGCAGTGCCCACGGACGCAAACACATTGTCCATCAGGTCTTTCATCTCTGTAATTTCAATTAGCGACCGCTGAATATTGGTAAACAGACGGGCATTTTCTATAGCGACGGCGGCCTGGTTCGCAAAGGCCGTCAGCAGCTTCAGTTCGCGGTCTGTAAACACCCCGGCCCGCAGGCGGTTATCCACATACACCGCGCCCACACGCCGGTCACGCTGCGTCAGCGGCACACAAATTACTGACCGCAGCACAAACTGCGCCACACTCAGGTGATCCTGAATGCGCGGGTCGTTGTAGGCGTTGTCCGTCAGCATGGGCTTGCCGGTTTCAATCACCTCGTTCACGATGTTCATGCTCAGTTGCGGGGAATTGCCGCTGATGGCCCCACGCTGCGGGGTCAGCGTATTGTCGCGCTCAATGCGGAACTCCAGGTCGCCGGTCTGGTCATTAACAAGAATGATAAAGCCACGCTCTGCACCCGCCAGTGTAACCACTTCATCCATTGCCCGCCCCAGCACATCGTCCACATCCAGCGTAGAGTTAATCATAGCGCCCGTGGCGGTAAGTGAGCGTAACTGGCCCAGTTCAATCACATCGCCCACCATGACGGACTCGATTGATTCAATGTCTTTAATTAACGCGCTGAACTCCTGGATGGCAGCGGGGGGCAGTTTCATACCGCGTGTGCGCAGGGCATCATCCTGGCGGCGCAGGCTATCACCCACATGGCCGATCTGAACTTTTAAGGCTGCCAGCTCCTCTGCGGGGTTCGTGGCAGGTTGCTTTTTCGGCATTTATAGTTTCCTGTTGGCCCGTTTATAGTTCGTAAACGGTATACATTATACACCTAACGGGGCGTTTCTCACGTTGCAGAGCGTGTGTATCTGCAAACTTTTACGTCTTTTGTAATCTTCGTCATAAAATAAAAAAGTTATAAAAGCCAGCAGGTAAAAAGAAAGGCGCATAGTGATTGCGCCTATCGTCGTTTAGCTATCGCGGACGACACTTTGTAGGGTGCGCCCCTGCCGCTTGAGGAAAGCCTCCAGCCCGATTTTATCAATCGTGCGCATCTCCTTTGTAGACACCCTCACACGGACGGTACGCTCCAGCTTTGGCACATAAATGCGCTTCCATTGCAGGTTCGGGTCCTGGCGTTTGCGGGTAGCCTTCAAAGAGAATGGGCGGTTGTTTCCGTAAAGCGGCTTCTTTTGTGTGATCTTGCGCTTGTTCGGCACGATGCATACTCCAGAAACACTTTTACACAACCGCGCAAGACTACATGATGGGCAACCGTTTTGTAAAGGCTTAAGAATCTCGTGGAGTGGGAAAGCGCGTGGCGTGCCAGCGCCCCTCACGCAATTCATATGCGCCGATTTGCGTGCTGCTGCGTATAGCATACGGGATTGACCGCAGATGAGCATAAAGCATAGAAAGGAGCGCCCGCCGATGACGTTCTGGGGCGTGATGACGTTGATATTGATGATTGTGGCCGGGGCCGTGTCGTTTATCCCGGTGTTGCCGGGGCCGGCACTGGTCTGGGCTATCGGTTTGATCTATGCGGCGGCCACCGGCTTTGCCGAGGTAAGCGTGACAGCAGTGGTGTGGATGACGCTGCTGATGATTATTGGCAGCACGGCGGACTGGTGGACGAAGCTGTTCGGGCTGGGGGCAGAAGGCAGCCTCTCGTGTGGGTCATTCGCCGTCAGCACCATTGGCGCGATTGCCGGTACGTTCTTGATCCCGATACCGGTAGTGGGCACGCTGCTCGGAGCAGCAGCGGGTGTGGCGATGCTGGTGTTCTATCAGGAAGAAAACTGGCAGAAGGCACTCGTGGCCGCACGCGGCATCATGGTAGCGTGGATAGCAACGTTCTTTATCGAGTTTGCTATCTCGCTGGGGATAGTAACCATTTTCGCCCGCACACTGCTGGATGCGTGGGGCATGTTCGGGTAAGCGGACGGCATCACACCGCCCGCCCTGCATCCGCTAATGCGGGTTGCTGGTATCATGCTGTTGTGAGCCATGTTGCGACATGTCTCCCGGGGTCACATCAATTGCCTGAACTGTCATGGCTGCATCCATAGCCTGTGCCGTTGGCTGCAATGGCGATTGCGGTAGGGGGGTGTCCTCCGGTGGCACATCTGTCGCCGGTACAGTGATCGTCAGCAC
>JBCCQC010000314.1:0-5716 GCA_039024535.1 Chloroflexota bacterium | reverse complement strand
CGCTCAGCTCAGCGGGTTTGAGGTGGATGTGATCCTTGCACATGATGGGCCGCAGGGTTTGCGTATGGTGAGTGGTATGCGGCCTGATCTTGTGATACTGGATGTTAACCTGCCCAGCATGAACGGGTATCAGGTGTGTCGCCGCATTAAGCGTGACCCGGAAACGAAGCACATCCCGGTTATTATGCTCACCGCTGCAACATCCCCGGAAGAAACAGAAAAGGGGCTGACAGCCGGTGCCGACGACTATATTCACAAAGACGGGCAGGCTACGGAAAACGTTATTGCTGCGGCCTTCTCACACGGTATTATCAACGAATTGCCACGGTAAACAGGAACTGCACCGGGGAGGCCGACAATGGCACAACCGAAGTTAGATGAACAACATCTTATCGTTCGTATTGGGAACCGCTGGTATGGTATTCCGCTCAACTATGTTGATGAGGTGTTGAATCTGGTTGCTGTGGATGACCTGCCCGGTGCGCCCGACTATGTGCTGGGGTTGATTTCCCTGCGGCAGCGCATTCTGCCAGTGCTTGATCTCCGTGTGTACTTCGGGCATGGCTCTGGTGAATTGACCCTGAACACGCCAATGATTGCACTGCGGGGTGAGGCTATTGACAATGCTGTGGTGGTGGTTGACGAAGTTGATGACGTTAAAGTAACGGGCGACAGTATACAACACCAGTCTGATACCGCGTACATCCGGGGGGCAGTACAACTCGGTAATCGGCTGGTGCTGATCCTGAACATTGAGGAAATCACGTCGGGTGTGGTTAACAACCCTATGGAAAGCCCGGACGCCTGACGATGTCATCATGATGGGTAAGCCTGCCAGCTTCTTCACGAGGTAGGATGATAAAAGCCAGCAGGCTGTAGTTCTATGATCAGAGTTGTATGCCGTGCCCACGGCTGTAGAGTGGTTGCTGCCCTGAACGCTGTAAATGACTGAGCGGTAGCTGCCCCATTGATGTGAACCACGTGAACGGTGTTTTGCCGGTGAAGGGCACACTCCCGAACAGCACATCGGCAATCGCGGCGGCCTCACTCCCCGGCAGCCATGCGGCCACAATCGCATCACACAGGTCAAGCGCTTCACCGAGAATCAGTGGACGCCCGGAGTAAATCACCAGTACCACGCGCCCCGCAGATGCACGTGCCTGACGGATGAGATCAAGTTGCTGTGATGTCAGGTTTAAATCCTCCTCATCGCCTTCACCTTCTGCGTAGGGCGGCTCTGCAATAACCACGACAGCGGTATCAACACGCTCTGCAAGTTCACCGGAGGCTGAGTGTGCCACATTCTCTCCCACCTGTGACCGGATTCCATCCAGCAGAGTTGATCCTTCTGTGATAGCCCCGGTGCCACCCTGCCATTCGATTGTCCAGCCCCCGCAGGCCAGCCCGATGTCATCTGCGGCCTGCCCGACGACGGTAATTTTTTGTGATTTTTGTAGTGGGAGCGCATCGTTTTCGTGCTTCAGCAGCACCAGCGATTTCTGTACAGCCTCACGTGCAATGGCCCGATGTGCTTCGCTGCCGAAATCTGCCAGATAGCTTTCGTGGGTGGTGGCGGAATCGAACAGGCCAAGCGCAAATTTTGCGTACAGAATGCGGCTTACGGCGTCGTCAATGCGGGCCTCTGTCACATCGCCATTTTCAACAGCTTTTGTGAGGTCTATGATGAACGCCTTATACTCGAATGGCACCATAATCATATCGAGGCCGGCGTTAATAGCTTTTACTACGGCGTCGTAGTTTTCCGATGCAAGGTGGCTCAACGCCATCCAGTCGGAGACGAGAAAACCCCGGAAGCCCATCTCACCCTTCAGCACGTCCATCAGCAGATACTCGTGTGCGTGCATCTTCAGTCCATTCCAGCTAGAAAACGATACCATGATATTGAGCGCCCCGGCATCAATCGCATCCTGATAGGGCGGGAGGTGAACAGTGCGCAGCGTCTCCTCGTCAATGCGGGTGTCACCCTGGTCAATGCGCCAGTCTGCCGTGGCAGATTGCCAGTTGTTGCCGTTGAAGACGGGGTTTGCGGTGCCGGTATTGCTGCCCCATGTGGTACCGCCATCGCCCACAAAGTGCTTGACGGACGGCAGAACCCATTCGCCGTGGGGTTGTGGGCGCTGTAAACCGCGTACATATGCGGCTCCCAGTTGACGTACAATGTCTGTGTCCTCGCTGAAGCCCTCATATGTGCGGCCCCAGCGGATGTCCTGTGGTACGCTGACTGCCGGGGCAAAGTCCCAGTGGACGTTGGTCGCAAGAATCTCTTTTGCGGTGGTGTGGGCCACACGCTCTACGAGGTCAGCATCGCCGGTAGCGCCAAGGCCGATGTTGTGCGGGAAGATCGTTGCGCCGTGGACGTTGTTGTGTCCGTGAACCGCATCCACGCCGTAGATCAGCGGGATGGATAGCCGCGTTTGCAGCGCGGCGTCCATGTAGACCTGTACCATTTTGCGCCATTCTGCGGCGTTGTTGGTCTCCGGGTTGCCGCCGCCGCCACTGAGTATCGACCCGATGGCATGGGTAGTTACGTCTTCCGGGGTAATGCTATTTTTTTCTACCTGCGTCATCTGTCCGATTTTTTCAGCAAGTGTCATTTGTTCCAGCAGGGCCGTTACCTGTTCATTGATGGCTTCTGTGGATTCAGTTTGAAGGCTCTGATTAACCATTGGGATCTCCTGTGTTCTGGTTGGATGTGCAAAACAAAATAAGGGCAGGGTATATGCTCTCATCAAATTTCAGAAACCGGTTTCAATATGGCAGAAAAAATTTTGTGGCGGTGCCTCCTCTTAAAAGTCGATCACAATATCTGATTGAACCGGGGTAGCTATGCGCTTTCCCGGACAATAAGCCTTGTTGGAAGAATCGTCTGGATGGGTTCCTGTTGTGGGTTATCAATCAGTTGCTTGAGTGCTTTCACAGCGCGGGAACCACTTTCATCTATTGGCTGGTGGATGGTCGTCAGCAATGGATCAGTCTGTAGGGCGGGGGGCAGGTCATCAAAGCCCATCAGTGCTACATCATCTGGAACGCGAACATCATGTTGTTTGAGTGTTTGCAGTGCGCCAGACGCCATCATGTCGGATGTCACAAAAACGGCATCCGGGCGGTAGGGGAGTAGCTGCGCCATTGCGATGGCTCCACTTTGCTGTGAGAAATCTCCGGCAGCGCACAGATTCTCATCAAATGGAATACTGTGGCTATCCAGTGCGCGGCGATACCCCCAATAACGGTCTTCTGCGGCCAGATTATGATTTGCAGTAATGATACCAATGCGCTGATAACCCTGCTGGATCAGGTGTTCAGCAGCAATTTTGCCGCCATTGAAGTTATCCACATCGGAAAAGCTGATGTGTTCGTTATTCGGTGGACGTCCGATCATCACAAAACGCATTTGAGAATCAGCCAGTCGGTTGAACAGCGCATCGTCTTTGTAATCGCTGGAGAGAATCAAGCCATCCAGAAAGCCATCTGAGATGATATTTTGCAGCGATTCAATGCCCTCTTCCTGCGAGTAGAAAATGAACAGGGCGAGCGTGAGATGATACTGATTTGCCGCCCTCGATATGCCTTCTATGAGTCGGGCGAAGTACGGATCAGAGAAAATGGCCGTGGCACCGCTGGGGATCAGTAACCCGATAACATTGGAGCGGTCTGTTGCCAGCAGACGGGCGACCGTGTTGCGTTCGTAGCCAGTTTCGTCGATCACTTTTTGCACACGCGCCCGCAGTTCCGGTCGGACGTGCTGGTATCCGTTGAGCACACGGGAGACAGATGCTTTAGATACCCCCGCGAGTTTTGCAATGTCTTTAATGGTTAACTTATTTGCCATGAAAATGATTTTTTGAAACCGGTTTCTATACTGTCAGTCTAATTCCAGTGCTCATATTCTGTCAAGCAGTTTTCAAGCTGATCTCTGATGCAGAACTGAAGATAAAGTGCGTGGAATCGAAGTTGTTAGCAGTCACCATCACAGTCAGGGAATATGCCACTTACGTGCTATAAGTAGACAATCATGTATCGCAAGTAAGGGAGAAGGAGTAGATAAAGCAGGTCTGATTATGGGTGGTTACACTATCGTCTGACAGGCTTCGCAAACATGCCAGACGATGGTTAGCTGGAGGGGCCTACATGGTTGCAGGCCCTGCTGTTGCGGTGAAGTTTACTCGCCGCCGGGGGTAATCTCTACTTCGATTGGCTCGTAGTCTGCGCCGACCAGATCAAGGTCGGGGAAGTCAGCAGCCAGCGCATCCAGCGCAGCCGAGGCCAGTTCCAGCATATAGGCGCTTTCGCCGGGGTCTTCTGCAATTACTTCACCTTCGATGGAAACATCAACTGTTTGCGCATACAGGCCAAGGTCAAGTACGCCGATACCCTCCGGGGACGGCCAGATGAGCTTGTTGATCTCGTTCAACTGCCAGCGCATGTGGCCCTGGCCGAGAGTTGGGCCTGCATCCAGCACGTGCTCTACACACGCATCGAAGTTATCGCGGCAGAATGCCCAGCCACGGAAGCTGCCCTTGAGGAATGCGATAGCGATTTCTTCACTACCTTCTTCTTCCAGCCAGTCCCCCCGAACGAAGATATGATCCTGGAGCATGGCTGTGCCTACATCGTTGTAGTCAATGACGTTGAGGTCATCGGCGGTGTAAATCAGTTCGCCGGTTTCAGGGTCAACTGTCTCCAGCACCATCGCGTACTCGTTGTAGGTCATGGCCTGGGCTGCGTCCACCTCACCGTTAATCAGCAGGGACATATCAAATGGCTGCTGTACGATGGTTACGTCGTCCGGGTTTTCCGGGTCGATGCCAGCAGCACGCATGGCTGCAAACTGCTCGTGCTCGTTACCGAAGCCCCATGTACCAATGCGCATCCCGGCGAAGTCATCGATACTTTCGATGCCGGTATCCACGAAGGAAACCTGTAGCGTACCACTACGCTGGAAAACCTGCGCAATGTTGATGAGGTCAGCACCGGCTTCATTAGATTCCAGTACCTTGGGCACCCATGCAATACCAAATTCGGCATCACCGGCGGCGACAACCTGCTGCGGCACAATTTCTACCGCGCCTTCCAGAATGGTCACGTCCAGCCCCTCGTCTTCATAGAAGCCCTCGGCAACAGCCGCGTAGTAACCGGCAAACTGTGACTGTGCCACCCACTGCAATTGCAGACTGACCGGCGTCAGTTCTTCATCCTGGGCGCTGACCCCTACGGTAGCGAGTGCTGCGATGAGCACCACAACCACGACAGATAACAAACGCTTCGACATAACTTTTACCCTTTCAACACATCAAAATGGTTATGTATCTATTCAAGCCACAAGTCTAACGGTCTTGATGACCTGTAGTATGTGAATATCCAACTAAAAGTTGCTGTTCGTTTTCGTCTAATCCTGCTTATTACCGCTCTCCCACGGCATCAGCAGCCGCTCTACAGCAAGTATCACAAGGTAGAAGCTGATGCCGATAATCGACGCCATGACGATGGCGGCCCATGCACGGGCAAAGTCAAACGCGGCAGCCTCCTGCGTAATGAACACGCCGAGAGTGGCACGTGGGCCACCGAAAAACTCGCCCACTAGCGCACCAATCACGGCCCGCGCACGCGCCACCCGCAGCGCACTGAACACATATGGCAGCGCATTGGGGATGCGCAGCTTGAGCAGAATATCCACCGGGGATGCGGCGTAAGATTG
>JBCCQC010000313.1:0-5734 GCA_039024535.1 Chloroflexota bacterium | reverse complement strand
GCCTAATATGCCCGCTTTTTTCGTCAGCGAACGGGTTAAAGCCCTCGGGTCTGTCAGAACACCGGTAGCTGCCTGTGCAACCGGAACACAGGCACTGGGCGACGCCTCGGAACTGATCCGAACCGGACGGGCAGATGTGGTGTATGCCGGTGGCGTCGAGGCTATTGTGCAGGACTACGTTATTGCAGGTTTTGCGTCAATGTCGGCACTGGCCGAGGGCTACGAAGATTGCCCGGAGGAAGCAAGCCGGCCATTCTCTGCTGACCGTAGCGGATTTGTCCTGTCTGAGGGGGCCGGTCTGCTGGTACTGGAGGAACGGGTACACGCACTTGAGAGAAACGCCCCCATCTACGCGGAAGTCATCGGGCAGGCATCATCGGCAGATGCCTATCACATCGCCATGATTGACCCTGCTGCCAGCGGTATGCAACGCGCCATGAAGTGGGCACTACAGGACGCAGCAATCACAACGGACGAGGTTGATTACATCAATGCACACGGTACATCCACGCCACCGAATGATCTGCTGGAAACACAGGCGATGAAAGCTGTGTTCGGTGACCATGCGCATAACCTGAAGATCAGTTCGGTCAAGAGTATGGTGGGCCATGCAATGGCCGCCGCTGGTGCGCTGGAGGCCATCAGCACAATTCGCACCCTGCAAACCGGTTATATCCCCCCGACCATCAACCTTTTGACCCCGGATGCCGAATGTGATCTGGACTATGTTCCAAATCATGGTGAACAGATCGAGACCGGGTTAAAAGTCGCGATGTCCAATAACTTCGGGCTGGGTGGGCAGAATGCATCTGTCGTCTTTCGGCGTTACGATGGCGGTTGAATTCAACTGCCACACAGATAGAATGAAAACAATCAGTTATAGCTGGAGCAGTGTAAATTCATGGTACAACACGTCAATGTGATCGGGGGTGGCCTCGCCGGGTCAGAGGCAGCATGGCAGCTTGCGCGGCGTGGCTACAACGTCAAATTGTTCGAAATGCGCCCCGTCCGCCAGACCGGTGCCCACGCTACCAACCGACTGGGTGAACTGGTGTGCAGTAACTCGCTGGGGTCAAAAATGGCAGATCGTGCCTCAGGCGTGCTCCAGAATGAACTGCGTATGATGAGATCTATGCTGCTGGATGCTGCCGAGGCATCGGCTGTTCCGGCAGGTGGCGCACTGGCTGTTGACCGTGAGCTGTTTGCACAGAGTGTGACGGAAAAGCTGGAAAAACATCCGCTGGTCGAAATCATCCGTGAAGAAGTGACCGACATCCCTGACGAACCGACCATCATTGCCACCGGCCCGCTGACGGCTGACACACTTGCACAGAAAATTGCTGCACTCAGCGGGCAGGAATACCTGTACTTTTACGACGCACTCGCCCCCATCGTAACGTTTGAGAGCATCAACATGGATGTGGCATTTTTTGCGAATCGTTACGGCCACGGGGATGTTGAGGGAAAAGACGGCGATTACATCAACTGCCCGCTGAACCGTGACGAATACGAAACATTCGTTAATGCGCTGCTGAATGCAGAGAAGAAAGAACTACGCGAGTTTGAGACAGAAGATTTGCAGTTCTTCGAGCGATGTATGCCTGTTGAATACATTGCTGCACGCGGCTTTGAATCGCTGGCGTTCGGGCCGATGCGCCCGGTCGGGTTAACTGACCCGCGCACGGACAGGCGGCCACATGCTGTTGTCCAACTGCGCCGCGATAACATAGCTGGTAGCCTGTACAATCTCGTCGGCTTCCAGACCAATATCCGCTACGGCCAGCAGAAAGACGTGCTGCGGCTCATACCGGGCCTCGAAAATGCAGAGTTTATTCGCATGGGACAGATGCACCGCAACACGTTCATCAACTCCCCCACTTTGCTGGAACCCACCATGCAGTTCCGGGGACGTGAAGACCTGTATTTTGCCGGTCAGATCACTGGCGTGGAGGGCTACGTTGGCAACATTGCAACGGGCTTGATGGCTGCAATCAACATTGCCCGCCACATGGAAGATAAGCCCACATGGGCACCCCCGCGCGAAACCATGCTGGGGGCAATGTGCTACTATGTGACCCATGCAGAGGCCAAACACTTCCAGCCAATGAAAGCGAACTTTGGCATTCTGCCAGAACTGCCGCAGCGCATCAAAAACAAGCGGGAACGCTATCAGGCTTATGCAGCGCGTGCAACAGAGGCGATGCAGACTTCGCTTGAACAAATCAACCTGCCCGATCCCATAGCCGAAACCCCGTAATAGTTGTAAAATCAGTGATAGGTGATTCAACAATCACCTGTCCATTGTCTATTGTTCTGAATTAATGAGAAAAGTCCCTTGCCACAAGTCGCCGGTCGCATTAAATCTCTCCCCACCTATGTATTTGTAGCCATCTCCCAGCGTGTACAGAATCTGATTGCCAGCGGACATGATGTCATTCGGCTGGACATTGGCAACCCGGATATGCCGCCCCCACCCAACGTGATAGACCGTTTGCAGCATGTTGCGCAGGATGACAACAAGCACGGTTATTCCGGGTATCGCGGTATTCCAGAGTTCCGTGAGGCTGTGGCAGATTACTATCATCGCTGCCATGGCGTTATGCTCGACCCATCCCATGAAGTGCTGCCGCTGCTGGGGAGCAAAGAGGGCATCGTTAACTTTATTCTGGCACATACCGATGAGCACAATCCCACCCTGCTACCAGACATCAGCTACCCGGCTTACGGTATGGGTATTCAACTGGCCGGTGGCAGCACTATTCCCGTGGCACTGGATGCGGACAATGGCTATCTGATTGATTTCGAGCAGATTGCCCCCGCCGATGCCCATCGCGCCAATGTGCTGTGGATCAACTACCCGAACAACCCGACCGGGGCCGTGGCAACACTGGAATTTTACGAGCAGGCTGTTACCTTCTGTCGTGAACATGACATTTTGCTGGGATCGGATAACCCATACCTTGAAATTATCTACGATGGCAGTGCCCCGCTGAGTGTGCTTTCTGCATCGAACGCTAAAGACTGTGCAGTCGAGTTTATTTCGTTCTCGAAGACGTACAACATGGCCGGGTGGCGGTTGGGCGCGGCGGTTGGAAATGCGGAGGCCATTGCAAACCTGCTGCGCGTAAAGAGCAATGTGGATAGCGGTCACTTCAAACCCATTTACGAAGCAGGGGCTTCCGCACTGGTCGATACACCGCCGGAATGGGTTGCAGCACGTAACGATATTTACCGGGCACGACGGGATCGTATTATGGAGGCGTTGCCATCTATAGGGCTTGAGGGGCAAGCACCGTCAGGTGCAATGTATGTGTGGGCGCGTGTGGTAGAAGGCGATTCAACCGAGTACACAGAACGCCTGCTGGATGAAGCGCATGTTTCTATTGCACCGGGGGCGGCCTATGGTACCGGCGGCGAAGGGTATGTGCGCCTCAGCCTTGGCGTGCCTGATGATCGACTGGAAGAAGCCCTGCACAGAATGTCCGTATGGTATTCAGAGAAACAGTAATATGTCGGATTTTTACGAAACGAAACTCGCACCCGAGCGTGCCTATCTGGTCGGAATGGAAGTTCGTGGTGGTAAACCGCTGCTGCCGCTGGAGGACTCTGTAGAGGAACTGGCCCTGCTCGCAGAAACAGCCGGATTGGAGGTAGTAGGCGATGCCATGCAGCGCCTGCACGCGGTCGATCCGGCAACGTTCATCGGTTCCGGTAAGGTGAACGAAATCAAAGAAGCAATTACCGCGCTGGATGCAAAAGTAGTCATCTTTGATGATGAACTGACGCCACGGCACCAGCGAGAACTGGAAAAACGGTTCGGAGAAGAAATCAATGTGCTGGATCGCTCGGCGTTGATTCTGGATATTTTCGCGCAACATGCCCGTACCCACGAAGGCTCCTTGCAGGTGGAACTGGCACAGTATGAGTATCGCCTTCCACGGTTGACCCGGCAGTGGACGCACCTTGCGCGTCAGGCCGGTGGCGGTGGCGCACGCGGCGGCGCGAGTGGTGTTGGTCTGCGCGGCCCCGGTGAAACGCAGCTTGAAGTTGACCGCCGCGAGATCAACAACAAGATTACGAAACTAAAAGAAGACCTTGAGAAAGTGCGTGTTCATCGGGAAACGCACCGCCGCAAGCGTCGCCGTTCCGGGATGCCAGTAGTTGCGCTGGTCGGCTACACCAATGCCGGCAAGTCCACCTTACTCCAGTCTCTCACAGGATCAAAAACATATGTAGCCGACCAGCTATTCGCTACTCTCGATCCACTGACACGCAAAACCGAGCTGCCCTCCAGCAGGAAAGTGTTGTTCTCTGACACAGTAGGGTTTATCCAGAAGTTGCCAACCACTCTGGTTGCTGCTTTCCGTGCGACACTGGAAGAGATTACAGAGGCGACACTGATCCTGCACGTTGTGGACGTATCTCATGCCAATGTCATTGAGCATATTGAGGCAGTAGAGGAAACGCTTGCTGAGATCGATATGCCATCTGCACGGCGTATTCTCGTGTGGAACAAGGCTGACCTGTGGCATATGGATACCCCCCCACGCATCCCGGCGCACCTGCGCGAGGACTATGACGCGGAGGTAATGATCTCTGCACGTAAAAATACCGGCATTGATGCGTTACTGGCGCAGATCGAAGCGGTTCTGAAGGCATCAATGTACCGGGTGCGGCTGCTGGTTCCCTACTCAGATGGTGATGTGGTATCTATGTTGTACGACCTCACCATTGTGGAAGAGCAAACACACACCGCAGACGGCGTATGCATGACCGTGCAGGTACCCGCTTATCTGTATGAACGTATCGCAAGTTATCAAATCCTGGAGCAGGGGTAGCCCATGCGTAAGCGCCTTGACGAGGCAAAGTGGCTCAATCGCCTGATTACAACACTGTCAGATCGTGTGACTGCGCAACTGGGCCTGATTCCGGTTATCGGCATTGCGGTCACACTGGTTGGCTTCATTTTGCTACTGGTCAATGTCTTTGCCGATACATGGTGGCTGGAATTCCCCGGTGTGCTGTTACAGGGGCTGGGGATTATCGTCAGCCTCATCGGTCTTTTACTCGCTGAACCGCTTGGAAAGTAGGTTATGGTCAGCTTTCGCACTGCAACTGACATCGCAGACATGGAACAGATCATTGACCTTGAGATCGGTATCTGGGGGGTCAGTGAGCGCGATGCATTTCCGCCTCACCTGCTGATGCTCCCACAGCACCACGGCGGTGTGGTACTGGTTGCTGAGGATGTGGATGAGATTATCGGATTCTGTGTTGGCATACCGGCAAAGCGACACGGTGAGTGGTGCCTGTGGTCTTACATTGCCGGGGTTCACCCGAACCACCAGGGAACAGGCGTGGGGGAAGCGCTTAAACGCAGGCAGCGTGAGTGGGCCACAGAGCAGGGTTATGGCTCAGTACACTGGACATTCGACCCGTTGCAGGCTCGCAATGCCAACTTCAACCTGAACCGGCTGGGGGTTGTAGTTCGCACCTACCATGAGAATATCTATGGCATCATGCAGGACGCGATCAACAGTGCCGGTATGCCATCAGACCGGCTGGAGACAGTCTGGTTTACCGGTGAACATGACGCGGCTGAAACCAGTCAACCTCCGCATGATTCGGTGAGGTTTCTGGTTCAGAATGAGGGCAACAAGCCAGTTCTGGATCTCGGCAAGGCTACACAGGGGGAAGTGGGTATTGTATTACCCCACACACGAGATGAATCACT
>JBCCQC010000312.1:0-5735 GCA_039024535.1 Chloroflexota bacterium | reverse complement strand
CTACGGTGAGCGCATCACCACCGGCCCCGGCCACGCCCGCACCTCGCTCGGCTACCACGGCGAAATGACCGACGGCATGGTCACCATGCGCGCCCGCACCTGCACGCCACGTCCACCGCCTGCTGCACACCTCTCGCCCACGGCAGCCCGGTCAACGCCACCAATCCCACCGGGGAGTGAACACATCCGCGTGCAGATGCTCACCCCGCTGTCCGGCCCCTGTGCTACACTGTCACCATCACGCCCACCATCACAGGCACCCTGCATGCACACCGCCACAAAACCGCCCGTTTTCCGCCATCTACCGCCACAAACCGGCAACCCTCCGCCAGAACCCCGCAAATCGAACAGTAAAAGTGTGCAATCTGCGAAAATTCATGCAAATCACTTTGCAGCGGCGGGAAACCGTGAAAATCACCGCCACCGCCGCCGCTACACCGTCCCATCGTCCAGCACCGGCTCCGGCTCCGGGCACAGCGGCTCAATATTATACAGGTCGCGCTCATTGCACGCCGGCTCCCGCAGGTAACGGTTATTCGCCACCCACTCCAGCAGCGCCTCCGCACCCACCTGCATCTGCCACAGCCGCGCCGTCCCATCATCCGACGACGACGCCACCGTATCCGCATCCACAAACGCCAGCCGCCGCACATCATCCCCGTGCGCCGCCACCCGCTGAAGTTCCGTCGCAGTTTCCACATCCCACAGGATCATCTGGCCGTCCGCGCTCCCACTCACCGCCAGCGCCCCATCCGCGCTCATGTCCGCAGACTGAATAAAACTATCGTGCCCCTCAAACGTGCGCAGCGGCACCCCGCTCACCACATCCCACAGGATGAGATTATTCTCCGCCCCACCGCTCAACACCTGCGCCCCGTCCGGGCTGAACGACGCCGTAAAGATCCAGTCGTTATGCACCTCAAACGTGCGCTCTGCCGCCTGCGCCCCGGTGTCCCACACAATTACGTTCGCGTCACGGCCTGCGGTGACGGCGCGGCTACCGTCCGGGCTGTATTCCACGTCCAGCACATGGAAGGTGTGCTCAAATTCACGGGCAATCTGCTCGCCTGTTGCCATATCCCAGAAGATCACGCTGTTATCCCGGCTGCCAGAGATCATCTGTGTACCGTCCGGGTGGATGTCCACGCCGTAGACAATGTCGCTGTGGCCGCCGCGCTCTGCACCAAAGCAGCGCACCAGGTCACCCGTTGCCACATCCCACTCACGGATGTCACCATCGCGCCCGCCACTGATTAACGTTGCGCCTTCCAGCGTAAACACCATGTCGCGCACGGCGTGGGCCGCCGGGTCTTCTGATACATCTGCTGCGGCGTTACAGTCTGTGGCCTGCTGCGTGATAATAAATGGCGCGGCGTCCGGGGTTTCACTGCTCCACAGGTGTATCGTGCCGTCTTCCGCGCCGGATGCAACCAGTGTGCGATCCGGCGAGACGGCCAGCGACCGCGCTTCCCCGTCGTGGGCGGTAAGCTGCGCAGTCTGTGCGCCGTTACTGGCATCCCACAGGCGCAGGGTGGTATCCCACCCGGCAGACAGGAAGCGCCCGCTGGCCGTGGGACTGTACGCAATGCCATACACACGGTCGGTATGGCCGAGGTACCGCTGCAACAGGGCGCCGGTTGCAAAGTCCCAGCGGATGATCGAATCATCCTGGCTGCTGGTGACGATTTCTGTACCGTCGGGGCTGATGCTGATGTCTGTCACGCGGTCGGTGTGGCCTACATAGCTGCGCAGTGGATCTTCGCTGTCAAACGTCCACAGGCGCAGCGCCCCGCTGCTGTCCCCGGCCAGCACCCCCAGTTCATCCGATGTGTAGGTCAACGTGTAGATCTCCACACCGTTGTTCTGCCCCTGCCAGATGGCCTGCTGTGCTGCCGGTGCCCACAATGTGAGGTGGCCGTACCGTGTGCCAGAAAGCGCAGTAAACCCGCTGGGGCTGAAGGCCACATCTGTGACCCAGTTCGCCGGGATCTGGCTTTCTACCGGGAAGACGTGCAGCGGTTCGCCCGTTTCTACGTCCCAGTGAATCATCGTTTCATCCTGTGAGCCAGACAGCGCGGTCAGGCCATCCGGCGCAAACGCAACTGCCCGGACAATATCGGTGTGGTTCTGCATCCGGTGGATGATGTCGCCGGTTGCCACATCCCACAGGATCACGTCGCCATCCTCGGCCCCGGTAATCATCCGCGTGCCATCTGGACTGAACGCGACATCATAGACGATGTTGATTTTTTCCTCGGCCAATTCGTCTTCGCTGAACAGCGCCGGGTGCCCTTCAAAGCGCCGGATTTCGTCGCCGGTTGCCACATCCCACAGAATGACCTCGCCCCTATCGCCAGCAGAAACAGCCATCGCACCATCCGGGCTGTAGGCTACCGACTGCACGCGGTCGCTGTGCCCTTCAAAGACGCGGCGGGTTCCCGGTGTGTAGGCTACGTCCGCGAGGGTTTGCAGCACGAGCAAGGACTCCGGCGAGAGGTCGGCGGCTTCTGCGCCCAGCAGCAGCGCCAGATCGGTATCGTTCTGGGCCAGCGCTGCCTGCGCCCCGGACGTAAACGCCAGTGTGCGTGCGCGTGCTTCGCTGGCCTGCGATTCGACGCGGGCGGTGGCCTCTGCATTCGCGCTGGTGACAGCCGCGTTTCGCTGGTCAAAGGCAAACAGGCTCAGGCCAATCGCCACCAGCGCCGCCACGGACATCACCCCGGCCAGCGCACGTAATACCGTGCGTGAGCGTTTTTCCAGTGCGGCTTCACGGGCGGCGCGTTCTGCCTCCAGACGAGCTTCTTCCTCACGGCGGGCCACACTCGCAGCCAGAAAAGCCTGCTCATCATCCGTCAGATTGAGTGTTGTGCTTGCTTGCCACTCCTCAAACTGTGTGAGGCGTGTGCCTGTGAGCAGGAAACCGGCGTCTTTGCTGTTGTGCAGCCACTCGTTCACCGCCTGGATGAGGCGGCGCTGTGTGCGCAGGTCGTCGCGGCTTTCGTCCAGCCACACCCGTAGCTGTTCCCACCGCCGTATGAGTGCCTCATGTGCCACTTCCACCGTAGGGGCGCGGGTGGCCGGGTCGTGGTCAAACGTGAGCAGACGATATTTGCCGAAACTATCCAGTACTCGCTGAACATCGTCGGCGTCATCCAGCGAGAGCAGTTCCGCCAGTGTTGCACGGCGGCGGGTATCCTCCACGCCATCGCCCAGTGTGACCAGCCGCAAAAATAGCTGGCGTGCAATCGCCTGCTGGCCTTCATCCAGCGATTCGTAAAGTTCATCGGCGCGGCGGGCCAGCGCCCCGGAAACCCCGCCAATCGCTGCATAGGCTGCCCTTGTGAGTGTGCTGCCGTCACGCCGTTCGAACAGTTCCGTCAGGGCGTACTGCATCAGCGGCAGCATCCCCGGCTGCTGGCTCACATCGGCGATGACGTCCGCAACCAGCCCTTCTTCCAGCGTGAGCCGTGCGCGTTCTGCCGGTTTGCGGATGGCATTCTGCAACTCATCGCGGGATAGTGGCAGAATTACCTCGGTACACTCGCGCACGAGTTCGCCAAACTCCGGGTACAGCAGCGGACGGTCGTACATATCGGCACGCATGGTCAGCATAATGCGCAGGCGGCTGCTGGCATCGTCTGCCGTCGCTTTCAACAGGTCAAGGAAGGCGATGCGCTCCTGTTCGCTATCTACCAGCGTGAACACTTCTTCGAACTGGTCAATAAACAGCACCACTTCGGTGTGGCTATCATCGCCGCCGGGGAGAATGCGTTTTGCTGCGCGAATCAGGCCGCGTTCGTCGCGCTCCAGTTGTTCTATCAGGCTTGACGGCGGGTTGACGGCCACGCGCAGCAGTGCGGCTTCCAGTTCTTCCAGCGGGTGGCTGCCGGGTGTCATGTCGGTGATGAACCACTTGTCGTCACTGCGCAGGGCAGGCAGCATACCGGCCCGTACCAGGCTGGATTTACCGCTGCCGCTTGGCCCTACCAGCGCAATAAATCGGCTATCGCGCCCCTCGTTGGTCAGGCGCTCCAGCAGTGTGTCTACCTGTCGGTCACGTCCGAAAAAGTCCTGTGCATCTGCCTCCTGGAATGCCCGCAGGCCCTTGTACGGGTTTTCTGGTTCAACGTCGAGCGCCTGTGTGGGCTGGTCAGCAATGGCCTGTAACCCGGTAAAGGTTTCTGTCGCTTCAAGTTCGCGCAGGTCAAAGCCGGGGACGGTTGCGTGATCCATGTTTTCGATCACGGTGTCGCGTGTCGCGCCCATCGCCCGCCGGAACGCCGCTGCCATTGTGCCCACACTGTCATAGCGATCTGCGGGTTGTTTTTCAGTGGCCTGCTCAATGACCTCGTTGAGTTCTTCCGGTAGTTCCGGGCGGTATTCGCGCACGCTGGGCACCGTACTGTAGAGGTGCTTTGTAATGACCTCGGACAGGTTGCTGCCGGTAAAAGGTTTGCGTGTGGTCAGCATCATGTACAGCACAATGCCGAGGGCGTAAATGTCCGTCTGTGGTGTAATTTCGTCAAGCTGGATTTGCTCCGGGGCCATAAAATCCGGGGAGCCAATCAGCCGTCCTTCTTCTGCCTTTTCGATGAACGTGGCCGAGTCTGTGATGCGCTGTGTGTCCATCGCAATGCCGAAGTCTGCGAGATAGGCGTTTTTTTCCTCGTCCAGCAGGATGTTTTCCGGCTTCAGGTCACGGTGAATGACGCCGTTGCGGTGGGCTACGGCCAGCGCCCCTGTAATCTGATCCAGGACACGGGGGATGTCTTTCAGCGGCCAGTGACCGCGCTTCAATACGTCTTTCATGCTGCCGCCACGCAGCCAGCGCATGGCGAGGAATGCGCCGTCTGCATCTCGCCAGTAGTCATACAGGGGGACGATGTACGGGTGTTCCAGATTGGCAACGAGTTGTGCTTCGGCTTCAAAGCGCCGGACGAACTCCGGTGTGTTGGCGTGCTCTGGCAAAATCACCTTGAGCGCTACATCACGTTTGATGAGGGGCTGGTAGGCGCGATAAACCGCCCCGAACCCGCCTTCCCCGATTTTTTCCGTCAGTTCGTACCCTTTAAGACTGCGCCCTGTCAGATCCTGTGTCATCTGTGCCCCTTTACCTGCTGCACCTGTCTATCTTGAATCTTATGCCCGGTCGGGTTTTTGGGCAAATACAGCCAGCAACAGATTAGGATTTCCCCGGAACATGGTTAGTAAAAGGATTCAGGCTTTGATGTAAGTCCTTACATCTGATAGATTATACGATGTAGTACCTGATTAATTTTGAAAAGTGCAAGGAATGTATAGATGCTGAAACATGTACTTATTGCGGTGGCTGCCCTGCTGCTGGTGGCCCCGGTGATGGCCCAGGATGAGGTGGGCACACTGACCTTTACCGCTAATGGCGAAGATTTTATTCGTCAGGGGTTTGTATCGAAAGACGGCTGGGATATTTCTTTCAGTAATGTCACGGTCAATGTGTCGCAGGTGCGTGCCTACCAGACCAGCCCATCCTATAACCCGGATGAGGGCGAACTGGTGCGCAGTGACGAGATGGTAGGACTGCCGGGTAGCTTTGTCATTGACCTGGCCGAAGGCGATGAGGACGCTGCTCCGCTGACGGTCGCCACGCTGGAAGATGTGCCCGCCGGGTTCTACAACGCGCTGGCATGGACGGTTGCGCCGCCGATGGATGGTGACATGGCCGGAACTGCGCTGCAAATTGCCGGGACTGCTACCCG